>JAFDFV010000002.1 GCA_019309665.1 Deltaproteobacteria bacterium
GCTGCTTTTACCACCACCGAGACCGAACAAACCACACAAAACACACAGGCCAATATTAGATATAAGCCCATGGATTGGCTCTCTTTTACGTATGATTTTACACAGGACGAGCAGAAGACCGACTCGGAAAAAAATAGGCGCCAGGCCCACAACATGAACTGCCGTGCGGAAAGAGAGTTTAACAAGTATATTTCGGCTTGGGCACAGTATGGAAGGCGGATGGAATACGATTCTGAGGCAGAGGATAAGATAACCGATACCTATCTGCTGCACTTTCTTTCATCCCCCCTTACAACCCTTAATACCGATCTTTCGTTGAATCACACGGTATCAAAAGAAGACGGCGAAACCCAGTCAAAAAGCTCATCCGCTTTGTTTCAGATATCAGCAAAACTCCGTGAGGGAGCGGATCTGAATCTGGATGCAAACATCACCCATTCGGAAAATCTTGCCAGTCAATCCGAAACAACCATCAAGTCTATTAACTCAGAGCTGCGTCTTGAACTCACCCGAATGTTGACAGCCGAAATTGAGTATGATACATCTTGGACGGAAACACAACAGTCAGAGCCGGACGGTGATACAACGGGCAAAACCTCCAGCGCCAGGGTCATACTTTACTGGCGGCCCTCTCACGATTTTTACTTCAGAGGATCTTGCAGTATCGACAAAGATACGGCAGGCCTTAAAACGCTTCAGATGCAGTACAACATGAATTGGCTGATGACGGAAAAAATGCAGCTTAGCATGGGACACACCTTAGACGAGGGCTTTGATAAATTTGATATATGCGATATATATAATACTGATACACTCAAGTCAACTTACTCTGCTGATCTTTCCTGGAATTTGAGCAGGATCTTTACACTAAGGTTCAACTATAACTGGAGTCGCCAGAAAGAAGATATGACTGAAACACAGACTTTTATAACGAATCTTTCAGCAAGTTTTTAAAGCATGGATCAGGCTATTAGCCTGAAGGCTGTAACCCGTGGGGATACTGTGATATCCCCCATGGCAAAAGCCGTAAGGGACGGCATATAATGGAGAACAAATGAATAGTATAAGCTGGATCAAGCAAACAATACTTTTACTTGCGGTATTGCCGATATTTTACAATTGCAGCGGGCCTATGAGTTATATCCACCCTACGGCAGATCTCACATATATTAAAACAATAGCCATTGTGCCTTTGAAAAACCTGACTCAGGAAAGGGGGGCGGAAGGCAAGGTAAGGAATGTAGTGGCTGCGGAGGTGTTAAGGCGAGGCTTATTCGATGTTGTTGAATTCGGAGAGGTAGATAAGGTACTGAGGGAAGAGGGAGTTAAGGAAACGGAAAGCGTCATCAGTAAAAGCGTTGCCGAAAGGGCCGGAAAACGGCTGAACATACAGGCCTTTATTGTAGGGGCGGTTGAAGAATACGGTATGTCTAAGATAGGGAGCAATTCTTATCCTGAAGTCGCTGCCTCTTTAAAGCTGATAGATGCAAAGTCCTATAAGATCCTCTGGGAGGCAACACACAGTGTAAAAGGTGCAACCATTCTGGATCAGCTCTTCGGTATCGGTAAAAAGAGCCGTAGCGAGCTTTGCAGAGAGTTGGTTGAGGAAATGTTTGATACCCTGTTTGGGTGATATAGACTTTCAGATAAATAATTTCACTGCGTTATCATTCAAAATCCTCGACGACGTACAACTTAGCACGACTTACTCAGATTTTTCCTTATAGCCTTGTGAAATGAATTATCTGAAAGTCTATAGAGGGATTGTTGTTTGAACTTATTTTCGTGTTTTCGTGATAACATTTTTTGTTCATTCAGGTATTTTGCTATCGAGGTTCCGATTTCGTGAAAAAACATCTGTTCATCGTAGCAGCTATTTTAGTTTTTTTGCTACATGGGTTGTCGGGTCGCATTTTGGGTGCGGATGATGTGGTAAAAATAAAGAAAATAGCTCTTATGCCTTTCGACATATTTACCATCGAAGATATGTCCATTGATATGACGCATTTTATATCGGATTATCTCACGAGAAATGAATTTGAGGTTATTTCTCAGGATAACCTGGAAGATTTCCTTGCCAAAAGAAGAATCCGTAGAATAGAATTTCTGGACAAACCGACTATCAGAGAAATGGGTGTTGCTTTAAAGGCGAATGCCTTGATGCTCGGGTCTGTTGATCTCCTTGAAGATGGTGAAAATCCACAGGTAGCCATGAATGCCCAGATGATCAATTGTTTTGATAGCTCTGTTATCTGGGCCAACTCTATTTCACGCACTGGTGACGACTTTGCCACATTTCTGGGCATAGGCAAGATAACTTCCTTGAAGAAGTTGATAGAAATCTCGGTGGAAGAACTCTTAAGTGACTTGCCCTCTACTGTTAACATTATCGTCGATATGGGCAGCTCATCCATAACCCCCATTGAAATCAGCTATGCAGGTTTTTCCCCTGATGTGTTAAGAGGTGGTGAAACAACAAGCATCTCTATAGAGGTCAAAGAGATCACCAAAAAGCTGCGAAATATCAGGGCATTTGTCCTTGATAGCGAGGTTAACCTTAAAACCAAGGACGGAAAATGGTATACCGGAACTATTTCAGCTCCAGCCATTGATGGAGTCTATTCGCTGAAAATTTACGTATCTGACCGATGGAACAGGCTTTTCAGTGTAAACTCCGCAGCCAGTCTGACTGTCTACAACAGCTCACCTGAAGTCACTCTTTTGTTTCAGAAAAGACTTATATCTCCCAACAATGACGGCATCAATGACTATATTCAATTCTTCCCCGAACTCCTGAAAGCAATCACATTAGATAGCTGGGAGGTTGAGATTACAGATAAAGACGGCAAAGTCGTGAGAACTGAAGACGGTTTCAGCTTGCTGCCCGCAAAATTTCTCTGGCGAGGTGAGAATAATCAATTCAAGACAGTTAAAGATGGAACATATTTCTGTCGATTGTTTGTGCAAAACAAGGCGGGGAACCGTATGTCTACGGCAAAAGAGAAAATCGTGGTCGACAAAACTCTGCCGGAGGCTGCCGTTGTTATTGCCGAGGAAAATGAAGAAAGCCTTACCCTGTCGCTAAAAACCAAAGATATGAGCAAAATAGCCGATTGGAAAATCATTGTTTACGACAGAACAGGCGCTGAAGCAGGAAAGTTTGAGGGCATGGAGAATATCCCGGCAACCATTGTCTGTCCAGTAAAAAACAAATCAAAAAAAGACCTGAGTGCGGAAGAAAACCTTAGCACGGAAGAAGGCATTAGCCAGGAAGAAGAAGATGTGTTCACCTATTCGCTTGAAGTGAGAGATATAGCGGGAAACAGATTGCAAATAGAAAGACAACCCTTAAAATACCCTGAGCCTAAAATAACTGAGCCTGAGAAAAAAAAGGATGAGTGGGTTGAGGATTTTTGAGTTGATGAGCCTGACAAGAAAGTTTATTTTTCTGCTTGTTATCCTGCAATTTATCTCGGCTTGTTCATCGGCTACCACCCCATATGCCTATGTCCGAAAAAACCATGATCAGCCGGCGGTCAAAAAAGTAGCGATTTTTTCTTTTCACAACAACACAATGATCGCCGAGGCGAACAAAATTGTAACAGGGTCCTTTGTCGCAAGCCTGGTTAAAATGAGAAAGTTTAAGGTGGAATTTTCGGGTAACATCAAGAACTTTCTTGTCAGCGAACGAATTATTGTAAGAACCGGCGTTGATCTTAATACTATCAAGCTTATGGGAAGAAGATTGGGGGTGGATGCCGTTATCATGGGCCGGATAGAAGAATTTGTGGGGATGGAGGAAAAGAAAAGAGGCGTTATTCCGGTGGTTTCCATCAGCGCGAGGATGGTGGACGTCCGAACAGGGAAGATTTTGTGGATGGCGCAACATAGAAGAACCGGCGACGACTATATAAAGGTTCTTGATTTCGGCAAGGTCAGGTCGGTAGGCGAATTGACCAAAAAAGTGGTTCTTGAGATGATTGAGACGATGCCGTGATGGTAACTACTCAGGTGGATAGAGGCTGAAGACTGTTAGGAAAAAACGCATTTAAAAGCCATGCTTGGTGCAAGAATCAGACATTTCCGTCAAAGTACGGCAATCGTGCTCTTTTGACCCCTTCAGCCTGACTACGTGAGTAGTTACACCTAATGTAAAACAGCCTGTGGAAAAAAATATGCATTGAAAATTTTTAATATGATAAATTTCATAAAACATCCAATAATACTAAGCATCTCAATTGCTGTTGCATTTTTTGGTCTTTATGCCTTTTCTGCAGCAATGACGATGAAGGGCAATTGTTTATCATGTCATGATGATGTTTACCAAAAAGGCATTAAAAGTTTTTATCTGCATTCACCGTTTGTAGATAAGGAATGTACTACATGCCATTTGAGGCAAGAGATTGCGATAGGTAAAAGGGGTAAGACAGTCACCACGCAAGAAATTATCGCCCCGATCATTTTTTCCAGTTATTCTTATCTAAAAGAAAATAATGTTTTAGTTGAAGATATTATTCCGGAAGCAACTTACGACATTAATATTATTATTGAGGATCGGATAGGGCATACACTGGAAAAAAACTATACAGGGATTATTCCGGCAAGCCTGCAGGATGCAATGGTCGATGACATGAAGCCGCCGGTGATATCCGGCATAAATATCGGCCCCATAAAAAAGGAGGTATTTCTTGAGACAACCATTGCGTGGGATACTGATGAGCCGTCAACCTCTTGCGTAGAGTACGGGTTTTCTGATCAATATGGCCGGCGCGCTTCAAAGGATGCAACTCTGACAAAGCATCATGCTGTAACCATGTATGATATGATAGGCGGAAAGAAGTATCACTTCAGGATAAAATCGCGAGATGTTTCAGGCAATGAAGCAGTTTCAAAGGATTATGTTTTCATTGCAACTGCTTCACAAGGCTTGGATACTACAGCAACGAAAAATAAGAAAAAAATGACTGAAAAATTGGCGATTGCAAGTCAACTCGTCTTTTTACTTGATTCAAAGCTTTGCATATATGTTGAAACTACAACACCTGCAAAGATGACTGTTGAATGTATAAAAGTAAAGACGGCGAGCGCCAAGACTGAGCTTTTGGCTTCGCCGGCCGCAAGCCCTGATTCTCAGGAATCTATGAATGGTCAATATAGATATCTGGTCACAAAGAAGGAGCTTACAATCAAAGGCTGTCACAAATGTCATCCTCCCGATATTCTGGGTGTGTCGCATCCGGTTGGAGTAGCCCAAAAAAGTGGAACAAATGTGCCGGATTATTTGCCGACACTGGAAGGCGGGATTATCACCTGTGTTACGTGCCATGATGTGCATGGCGGGAATCAAAAATATCTTACTCGAATGAAGACCTTAAAAGATCTTTGCAACACCTGCCATAAAGAATATTAAGTAGAGTCCATCTACAAAACGAGACCGGCGGCGGCCGAAAAATGCCATTTGTGGATGGACACTTAGTAACTGCTTGAATTTATGGACGGTCATATAAAATTGGAGATATTATGTCAACTTCAAAAAAGAGTTTCAAGAGAAAAAGGTTTTTTAACTTTTCCATAAAAAAAAGGTTGCAGTTTCGAATGTTGGTTAAAATATGGAGCATTATTTTTATCACATTGCTCTTGACCGGCATTATCTTCTACTTTTACAGCGACATAAATATTGGGAAATCTTACCGCCTGTTTCATGTTAAGGCAGATAACTTTTTAGACTTTCTTTTTCCAGTGCTGCTCATCGGCTTTTTTTCAAGTCTTGTTCTGGGTTTTTTTGCGGCGGTTTTCTTTCCCTATGCAATTGCCGGCCCACTTTATCGAATAGAGAAAGAGCTTGTTGATATCGGCAAGGGGGATCTAAAAAAGAGAATAAAGATTCGCAAAGGCGATGAAGTCGGAGAACTTGCGGATTCGATTAATATAATGGTTGAAGAATTAAGGATTAAGATTAAAAAGATGGAGGATATTTCCGGGCATATAGACGAGCTTGTCGCACAGGCTTCAGGCGAAAATGTTAATGATATAATAAAGAAAATCAAGGCGGAAAATGCGAGTCTTCGGGAAGCTGTCAACATCTTTAAGTTGTAACCTAAGTTGAGCGATATTTTGCGAAGAAATGTGCCGATATTTTGATGCAGCAAGGTTTGCGAAAAAGCAATTAGCTTTTAGCTAAAGGCTAATTGCTAAAAGCTAACTGCTAAAAATTTTCTGTTTGAAAATAGCATCCAACTGACTGTAATTTCAGGTGTTCTGAGTTTTTGTCCAGGCAATAGGGATAAGGATTATAATGAAAAAACTATTTGTATTTGTTTTATTCGTATTTTGCATGTGTGGAGTTGTATATATGGCTGTGCCCTGCTGCGCTGCCATGGATGCGGCCGTTCTTGCCGAAGTCAATGGCGAGGCCATCAATAAAGATGCTCTTCAAAAGAGAATTAAGGCTATTCACAGGAATAAACCGCAAATGCGGCCTGAAGGGGGTGCAGGCGGCATCAAAATTCTGGATATTATTGAAGAGATGATTGATGAGCGGCTCATAATCCAGGATGCGTACAGGGTGGAACTTGAGAGATCTGCTGATTTTATAAAAAATATTGAATTCTTCGTGGCTACCCAGTCTATCATCAGATTAAGAAAAGAAGTGGTCCTTGATAAAATCAACATAAGCGATCAGGACATTCTCGACTATTTCAAAGAGCACTATGAAAAAGATGGGCCGACCCCTGAAGGGATGTTTAAAAAGGTAGAAACACGAATCAAAAAAAACCTCCGGAAGGAAAAAGAGAAAGAGCTGTCTGATAACTTTATTTCCGAGCTAAGAAAACAGGCGGATATATGGATTGACAGCGACCTGATTAACCTGCTTGATCCGGAAAAGAATTATACAGGGAAAAAGTCGGTGGTGGCGAGCGTAAATGGTGATATGATTCCACTTGATGATTTTCTTCATGATATAAAACAGGCTGATCAAAAACGTGCAGGGATGCATCATTCGTTAAAAGACAAGAAACAACCGGAAAAAATGCAAAATGATTTAAAAGAAAAAATTCTGGATAGCCTGATCACATATAAATTGATCGAGCAGGAGGCGTTAAAGCGCAATTATGCCAATGATCCTTTATTTATGAACATAGTTAAAAAGCGTAAAGAGCATCTTCTTATCAATGAATTTAAGGCAAAAATAATCTATCCCTTGATAATTCCAACAAAAATTGAGTTGACACGATATTATGAAGAACATATAGATGATTTTAAAAAAGGTTATGAAGTCTGGTTCAAAGAGATGGTTTTTCAGACCAGTAAAGATGCTGAAAAAGCTCTGAAAGAATTAAAGCAGGGAGCGAGCTTTGAGTTTTTGGCGGCCCAGGTGTCGGAAAAATGGATACCAAGGCAAAAGGTTGTATGGGTTAATGCTGATTCCTTTTCTCCTGCAATCAGGAAGGAATTAAACCGGCTGGAAGCAGGTGAGATCAGCGAGGTGATTGATGATGAGAGCAGACCATACAAGATCATTAAATTAAAGGGCAAAAGAGGAGGAGAGCCCATAAAATTTTCCAGAGTCGTCGATAGGCTCGGAAAAATCGTAGGGCAAAAAAACTTCGACAAAATGCTCTCTAAGTATTTGGCGGAATTACGGGATGTCTCTAAAATCAAAATCAACAAAAAGGCCCTGAAACTCATAGAAGAAAAATACCGGAAAGGATTACCCGAAAAAATTAAAATACAGGTTAGCCCATGAAGAATATGAAGCTGGCGGTTTTATATTTGTTATTGATTGCAATGATCATTGGAGGCGCTGTTTCTTGCAAGTACAGAGTGTCAAGACAGCTTGTGAAGAAAAAATGCGTTGAGTGCCATCAAAAAAAGGTCGATGAGTTTAAGAAAGCAGGAGTTGTCCATAAACCTGTAAAAGGCAATGAATGTGAATCGTGTCACAGGCCCCACGGGGTGATCGGTGGCGCTTACTTAAAGGTGAGCAAAAAGGAGCTGTGTTACACCTGCCATAAAGATATGAAGAGCATGCTTGACAAAAAGCATCTTCATGCCCCGGCAAAAGAAAGAGAGTGTATAAGTTGTCACAGTCCACATTCGTCCGAGAACAAAAACCTGTTAAAAGGCAAGGGAAACAATCTTTGCTTTATCTGCCATAAAGAAAATGCCTATAGCAGAAAGATGCAGCATGCACCCTTATCCGACAAGGGGTGTTTGTCCTGCCATGATGCTCATGGTTCTGATTATGAAAAATTACTTTTTGATTCAACGGATGCTGTTTGCAGTAAATGTCACAATTTTAAAAAGCTCGGGTTTGTCAAAAGCCATTCAGGTTATAAGCCGGAGGGAGATTCCTGTACGTCCTGCCATACGCCTCATTCTTCTTCAAACACAAAACTGCTTCGAGAATTTGTACACACGCCACTTGATCAGAATCAGTGCAAATCCTGCCACAACCCGCCTGAATCAGAGCGCCCTTTAGGTGTAAAAAAAGCAGGAGCAAACCTCTGCTATGAGTGCCACACGGAAAACCGGACAGCATTTGCAAAGGCCCATGTTCATGCCCCCGTCAAAAAAGATAATTGTCTCTCATGCCACAGCCCCCATGCCACGGATAACGAATATGCAACGCTCCTGCCTGATGGAAAGCTTTGCTATTCATGCCATAAAGAAAGAGAGAAGTTGATTGAAAAACAGTATGTTCATGAGCCGGCAGGAGAAAACAATTGTACATCCTGTCATAATCCCCATGCATCAAACAACGATTATGAATTAAAAGAGACAGGCAAAAACCTTTGCTACCAGTGTCACCAAAAAGATAATTTTACTCAGCCGAATGTACACAGTCCTGTTAAAAAAGGAGACTGTGTTACCTGCCACGACCCACATGCATCAAATCACGAGTTTGAACTCAGACTTGCTGAGATCGAGCAGTGCTATACGTGCCATCAAAAAGAGAAGATGCTTTTTGATCGAGTCAATGTTCATACTCCAATCAGGCTCGGACAATGTGTAGTCTGCCACAGCCCCCACTCAACAACAGTTAAAAAGCTTTTGATCCAGAAAAAAAACAAACTCTGCTTTAATTGCCATAAGGGGATGCTTGACGAGATAGGTGATGGAAGTCTTCATGAATCTTTTGCAAAGGGCCGATGTTTCACATGCCACGACGAACACGCCAGCGACAACGATTTTCAGTTGATTGAAGAAGAAGCAGATAATTGTTATGGTTGCCACAAAAATATTCAGACTCTTTCTCAAAAAAGCAAACATACCCACATGCCGGTAAAAGATGGAAAATGCACATCCTGCCATAATCCACACGGAAGCAGAATAAATGGGCGGTTAAACAGGCCCGCAGGAAGCCTCTGCCTGTCATGCCACTCTGACCTGGCACTTAATATTGAAAATGAAAAATTCCAGCATGAGCCGGCAAAGGAAATGATGTGTTTGAAATGCCATGTGCCACACTATGCAGATATTGAAAAATTGCTAACAGCCAAAGGAGCGAACATTTGCAAGGGTTGTCACAATCTCAACAATTCGGCTATGGCGGATGCCCACTCTGGAATCGCCATCAACAACAAAACGGATTGTATCGGTTGTCATGAAACACACAGTGCGAAGAACAATGGCCTGATGCATAAGGTACTGCACCCTCCGTTTAAGGAGGGGAATTGCAAAAAATGTCATTGATTGTAACAGTTAACGGTTGCCATTAATTAAACCTAAGTTGAGCTAAAGTGCCTAAAATGCCTAAAGTTAAAAATCACACGGTCTTGTTTTATTTGATATTTTTCGTAGTATTCCTGTTGTCCATGACATCTGCTCATGGAGCTAATGCAACAGACACAGAGGTTGGCTTTAAAAAATGCATGGAATGTCATCCAAAGATTCAAAAAGAGATGAATCAAAAGGGGCGGCACGAGCCTTTTAAAAAATATCAATGTTCAAGCTGCCACAATCCACATACCTCAAATTACGAATATCTGGTAAGAAATGAGATCGGCACGCTGTGCAAAAGCTGCCATAAAGGCAAAAAAGGGAGCTTTGACAAAAAATACAGCCACCTTCCTTTTGAGGAAGGAGAGTGCTTGAAGTGTCATAATCCACATTCATCAAAAAACCCAAAACTGTTAACGGCAAGAGGGGAACAACTCTGCTTCGGATGCCATTCCGACAAAGAGATGTTTTCAAAAAAAAATGAGCATGATCCTGCCAGGAAAGGCAATTGTTTAACTTGCCACAGCCACCATACGTCTGATTATGAGGAACTGGTTGAAAAGAGCCCTGAACGCCTATGCGTGACATGCCATACGGCCACGAAAAAATCTCACTCTAATTATCCTGTAAATGGCACTGATTGCATGTCCTGCCATAATCCCCACGGATCGAATCGCAACAAGCTGATCAATGAAAATTTACACAAGCCGTTTGCCGGCAAGAAATGTACTAAATGTCATAATCCTGCCGGATCAGCAAATCCACTGGGCATGAAAAGCAAGGGGATATCGGTCTGCACTACCTGTCATCCATTGATTAAAGAGGATTTCAGAAAAATCAACACCCATGTAGGAGATGGCGTTTTTTGCACAAATTGCCACACCCCGCATGCTTCGAATAAGGCTCACCTGAAGAAGGCAAAAGAGAAAAAAATATGCACAGCCTGTCATCAGGATACAAAAGAGCGTTTAAAAGACAAGAAGAATTACAAGTACAAACACCCCTCAGTTATAGAAGGGAAATGCACCGAGTGCCATCGTCCCCACGGATCCGACTTCGAGCTATTCTTCAGGACAGATGAAATTTCCACGTGTGTTGGTTGCCACAAAAAGCATGCCACGTTTACCCATCCTGTTGGGGAAAAAACTGTTGATCCGAGGTCCAAGGGGGAAATTAATTGCAGCACCTGTCATAACCTTATGGGAAGCCCTCATGATTTTGCTTTGAGATTTAATCAAAAAAAGCAGTTGTGTATTCAGTGCCATAAGGGGTACTGATGTAACGTATAGACTTTCAGATAAATAATTTCACTGTGTTATCAGTCGTCGACGTATAACTAATACGCCTTCCTCCCTCTGGCCTTGTGAAATTAATTATCTGAAAGTCTATAACAGTTCACGGTTAACAGTTTACAGTTAACGGTTGAAAAAACTGTGAATCGTGAACCGTTACTATATTCATTAAAAAACTGTGAACTGTTAATCGTGAACGGTCACAACGGCCTAAAGGTGGTAATTGTGTATAGAAAGATCAATTTTGTTATTCTGTTTCTGTCCTTTTTCCTGATTATACCGGCAACAGCTCTTTGTGCCGGAAAAGTCCGTGTTAAACACCTGACATCAATCACCGGAAATAATGAAATCAGCCGTTTCGGCCTGCTTGGCGGAGTTTTTTTTGACGAAAACAAAAAAAGGCTGTATTTTACAGATACAACCAACAGTCGGATACTCGCGTATGATGCTGATTTTAAATATATCTCGGAATTTACCGGTGGAGGCGTTCTGGCGTCGCCGACAAGTATAGTCAAAAACAGCAAAGGTAATTTTTTTGTAGCCGAACCTGCAAAGGGAAAAATCCTGGCTATTGATATCGGGAAAAAATCCGTCAAACCAATAGATTTTTCCGCTGTTTCCGGTGCCAACCCTGTCTATGTGGGCAATATGGCAGTTGATTCAGAGGATCGCTTGTATATTGTGGACAAAGCCAACCAGAGGCTTCTTCTCTTTGATTCAGATTTGAAATTCGAAAAAGAGATACCAGTCGAGGGAAGCCGGAGACTCATGGATGTGAAGGTTGACAGAGCGGGACGTATTTATGCTCTGAACACCACTGATGGTTCAATTTGCGTTTATAACAGCAAGGGAAAGCTTCTTTTAAGGTTTGGGACCAGAGGCGCCGGTGAGGGTGAATTCGATTTTCCAACAAGCCTTGCTATTGATCGAAAAGGGTTGATCTATGTTACGGATCAACACAAAAACAAGGTTTTTGTCTTCAACAACAATGGCAGGTTTCTATTTGCTTTTTCACAACTTGGCTGGAGAGAAGGACGACTGCACCGGCCGTCTTTTATCTACATAAACAACTCCAACCGAATCTTTATCGTTGACAGGGCAAACACACGCATCAGTGTCTTTGAGTAGTCTATAATTCCCTACTCGACCATTTAGTCTGTGAACTTAGCGCACCTTCGGTGCGAACATTTAAAGTGCCTAAAGTTAAGGAATTCTGCCATTTTATATAAAGATTTCTTAAATCATTAATGCATAGGAAAGTGTAACAGTTTCTATTCATATGTTATCAATCAGCACGCCAAAGGCGTACCACAACTTTAGGCATTTTAGGCACTTTAGCTCACTTTAGGCACTTCTTATTCATCTATTTTATCCTACCGAATTCATTAAGCAAAAAATGGAAATTCCTATACTATTAAATTATGCGCTGTATCGTGACACGCAGCGCATGCAGAAATTTTCTACGTCAAAGCATCCGGATAAGACTTGTCGTGGCATACATAGCATGAAAGAACGGTTTTATGCTTGTACTTATGGCAATATACGCAAGATAAATCATGGTGTTTTGTTCAAGCAGGCTAAGAGCCTCTCCATGACAGGCGCCGCATTACTCAGATGGCGTATCCTCACTGTATGTGACAACAAGAGGCATATGAACAGAATGGCAGGATTTGCAGGATTCAAAATTCATATCCTCTGTATGTTTTGAGTGGCATTCCATACAATTCGGAACTTTTCGGTGTTCTGTATGACACTCGTTGCATGCCATTTCCGCGTGGGCGCTGGGATGGTTGGCCATCTCTTCCCCTTGTTGCTTGTGGCATGTTAAACACGGTTCGCTGATCTCGCCTTCTAAAGTTAGATTAAGAGGAGCATGGGTGTCGGTATGACAGCTTCCGCATTGATCGAGCTGATAATGCGCCTTTTCGCTGTGACACATGCCGCATTCAGGGACAGCTTTTGTTCCTTTGGGGGGATGTTCAAGGTGGCAGTCTGAACAGCCGACTTCTGTTTCATGCTTGCCTCCGTAAGCTTTTATGGTTTGAGGCTGCTTCGGGTGGCAAAGAACGCACTGGGCATTTGTTATTTCAAAAGCGCCTGGCTTTTCCGCCTTTTCTTCAATGATTGCTTCGGGTTGTTTTGGCGGTATGTCTAATTTCGTTCTAACGGCGCTTTGCTGACAAGCAACAATACCGATCAAAAAAATACCTGAGAGACAAACGGTTAATTTCTTTATTGTCAGGCCACTGAAACCAAACAATTTAAAACCAATTTCATTATTAAATATACCCATGTGTTTTTTCCTCTAATAACTACCTGTTGTCTCAAGCCGGCACTTATGTTTGCACCGATGGTGCGCTAAGTTAGCGCTGTTTTTATTAAATAAAATCTATTGTTTAAGTCAAGAATTTTTTTGCCGGCTCTAAACTCAAAGTAATTAATTTAAGAGCCGTTCTTTAAAGTCACCCTGAATGATTACAAAAAATCATTGACTAAGTCTTTTAAATTATATTATAAAATTTATTTATCATTCTTTAAATAATAAAGAAAGAGTCAGGTTTAATGATCTCGTAAAAAGCTATATTATGCCACGGTTTCGCACACGATTTGACACAATAATAGCCTCCCATGCCGCTTTTGCACTTGCAGAACACGGGCAGTAAAAACAGGGGGGGAGCAAAAAATGATCAATCTTCTTATTATCTGCAATTGCAACATCCTTTTAGAGCTGTTAAGTCAGCATCTCTCATCCTTTGATGACATCAGCGTCATTAAAACTATTTTTTTTGACGAGAACGAGCAAACTGATTCCCTGAAAAAAACAGGCTTAGCTCAGAAACCGGATATAATCCTTTTTGTAAGCGGGACTCAGTGGCCGTATCTCAAGAAGAAACTTCTGCGCGTAAAAAAGCACTTTCCGGATACTCCGATCATCTTTATTTCCTCAAGGGCTGAACCGGAAAGCATGGAGTTTAATATAATCAAATTGGGAGCCAGGGGTTTTTTGAGCACTACAGCGCCTTTAGGAATCCTGATTAAGGCCGTAAGAAGATGTTATGCGGGAGAAATATGGGCAAGCAGAAAGTTTGCCGGCAAGGTAATGGATAATTTGGGGGAAGAAAAACTGTTTGCCGGAGCCCACAAATCAAGGGAAGAAATACCGGGCCGATTGACCAGGCAGGAACTCAAGGTAATAATGTTGATAGCTTCAGGTTTCAGGAATGCCGAAATCGGCAAAAAGCTGTTCATTACTGAAAGCACGGTAAAAACTCACATAAACAGGATATTTAGAAAAATCAAAGCAAAAAACCGCCTCCAGGCCGCCCTGTGGGCCGCCAAACACCTCTCCGGCCAAAAAGCCCGACCTCTCCGCTCTCCGCTCTCCGCCCTCCGCTCCGCATACAACTAAAGTATTACTTATTTAAAAAAATAATACCAAAGAAATACAACCAAAAATACATCTCTATGATGATTGACTGTCTGTTTATATTTATTTAATGTATCATACAGGTAAAAGTAAAAATTTAAATGATCTCGTTGGATGCGTATCATTCTTATGACTAAAACCGAAAAAAGAGACTGCGAAAGATATGTTTTTGATCTTCCGATTCATGTCACATGGAAGAACGCGGCAGGAGAAACCAAAAAAGAGACCGGAATCACAAGGGACATCAGTTCTTCAGGAGTGTTCATGATTTGCAAAAATCTCATTGACAAGGGATGCGAGATAGACCTTAAGATTGATCTTCCATCTCTATCGAAAAATGCTAAGAGCCGTGTGTCAGTCAGTGGCAAAGTTGTCAGGAACGTCAGCTTAACCAGCCCTGATACAGTTTTTGGTCATGGAATAATGTTTAACAATTATAAAATATTAAGGCTAAACCCTTAATCATTTATCACTTTAGCGCCAAATGTGGTAATGAAAACGTAACAAGAATCACTGATACGTTTTTAAATATTCAATACCTATTATCCTTAACAAAAGAAGGGGGGGAACAAAATTGAAAAAATTGTTAATCACATTGGCCGTAATACTTACAGCCGCAACTATGGTTGCTGTATTTTACGGCCCGGCAGCAGCCAAAGTAACCGGCGTTTGCAGTGACTGCCACACTATGCACAACTCGCAAGAAAGCAACTCTGCGGCGACTGGGGAACCTCTTGCAACCCTTTTGATGGATGACTGTGTGGGCTGCCATTCCAGCAGCGATTCTTCCACAACATACCCTTTGGGCTCTTCTACAGTTCCTGTCGTAAACTTTACAAGCGGCGCACCGGCTACGTACCTGGCGGGCGGAAATTTTTACTGGGTAGCGGACAGCGGCGGCAATGACGACGCAAAAGGGCATAACGTGCTTGGCATATCAGGCGTGGATTCGCTTCCCTTTGCCCCTGGGGGTTTTAACTGCGGCAGCAATAATAATTGTCACAAATCACTTGCTGAAGAGCAAGACATGTTTGCTGGAAGCGGCTGTCAGGGTTGCCATCTTAGTCCTGCACACCATGCGGATGACTCGGCCACGGTTATAGGCGCGGCAAGTTCTTCAACAGACGGATATTACCGCTTTCTTTCAGGGCATGGTAACGGCTATCCCCACGGCGTTTGCGGCATAGAGAATGACGACTGGCAGGCGAACTATAACGCCGGCAATCACAATGAGTATCTGGGCTTTTCTGCATCCAAGACAGATATAAACTCCCTCAGCTATGGTCATACCGTGACCGCATTTTGCTGCGGCTGCCACGGAGATTTTCATATGGAACAGAAGAATGCCGAATGGATCAGGCATCCGTCGGATGCAGTCATACCGAATACAGCAGGTTCAGAGTATGCTAATGCTTTTGAAGCAAATGGCACCGGCTTTGGGATCTATGACCCGAATGTGCCCGTTGCCAGACCAAATTTCACTGACTTTACCGGCCCAAAAAGTACCGTAGCGATTGGCACAGACATGGTCATGTGTCTTTCATGCCACAGACCTCATGGAAGTCCGTTTGATGATCTGTTAAGGTGGGACTATGGCAACATGTTGGCTGGCGGAGGTTCTAATACCACAGGCTGCTTTGCATGCCATACCAAGAAGGATACGGGAAGTTAAATCAAGTTCGACAAATTAAGGATATTATTAATTTTCCAGAACTAAAACTTTTAGATTATGTTATATAATAGAATATAAATACTTAAATAATAAGGGAAGGAAAAGCTATGCTTATAAAAGAAAAAAAATTATTATGGGGACTGGTAATAGTGATATCCATGCTCCTTTGTGGAGTAGGAACAGGTTATGCCGCGGTAAGCGGAGTATGCAGTGATTGTCATACCATGCATAATTCACAAGGGGGAGAGCCCATGAGGGATGATGGCGTCGAAGCACCTCTTTCCGCGTTGTTGTTGAACGACTGTTTGGGATGCCATACGACAACCGGCGTTGATCCATTCGTTGGTGGTTATCCTTATGTCCAACTAGCTAGTGGTGCCACCGATGACAACTGCTTGGCTGGCGGGTTTTTTTCAACCACAATGGGCATGGGAAATAATGATGACAATCATCATGGCATAGGAAATACGAGTGAGCCTGCCGGCTTTGATGAGATTGAGACCACTTGGTATACGGGCACTTCGGATGGCTTAGGTTGCGCCGGCACCAACGGCTGTCACGGAAACGAGACGGATCTGGATGATATGGCAGCCATCAAAGGCGGGCATCATGACCCTTCAGCCTATCGGATATTATATGTTGGAACTGACGGCGTTGTCGGTTCCGGTGCAAAGGATTATGAGGATGCCATAATAGATGATCCTAGTACATCAGTTGTAACATCCGGCGACGACCAGAATGTGAACATTTACAGCGCCGGAGTTGATGATCCGAGCATCAGCGAGTTGTGCGCTAAATGCCACGGTGATTTCCATAATGAGAGCGGAACTACTGGCGATTCTGGATTAGCGAGCCCGTGGATCAGACACCCAACAGACGTAGCCATTCCCACGACATGGGAAATAGGCGGCACCGACTATATCCCAGACGGAGATGATTACAAGCACAATCCTGTGGGTTACGATGATGCAACATTCGATATAACTAACAAAAAGGCAACCTGCCTTTCCTGCCATCGTGCGCATGGCACGGCTAGTAATGATCTTCTGAGGTGGGGTTATAGCACACAGGATGCCGGAAGCGGTGACGAATACGGCTGTTTAGGATGTCATGATGCTCAGCGATAAAGGTAGTGATTAAAAGTAACTGAAATAGATAAAAAAAGTGATTGAAATAGAAATGGCGGCGCTTTAATCGGCTCCGTCATTTCTATTTTGTGGGGTCGGGATTGCAGTATTTATTTTTGCCGTTCAACCATATTCGTGTTTCGATTTATGGTTGCGGCATTTAATAGCCCTACGAGATTATTTCCATTCGTCACAGAGCCTTTCTTGGATCTTAGGCTCTGCAAGACAGTGCAATCCTCAAGTTTTGGAGTCCTTGGGGGACGTTTTAGGTTCTATAGTATCTGAACAAAAAACCTCGATTTTCTGCAGATTGGGTTAACAGCGCCGGACATTTGCGATGCTCCCGCCCAAAAGTAATAAAAAAACTCCTGCCCACAGCAATGTCATACCCGGCTTGACGCTGACATCTATTAAAAGAAAAGCAGGCGTTGCAGCATCTTCTTCTGATGCAGCATCCGGATGCTCGTGGTAAACAAGAATGATGCTTTTGGTGGTAGCGTCTATGCGGGCCAGGTCAAGATAGGCCTCCTTAGGTCCAGGCAGTTTAACATTGCCGGACGGGCTTTTTGTCCGGCCCATGATTATTACCGGTTTCAGGTTTACTGGATCTCCACCCTTGTAAGAGGCAAGAATATTGGCGCTGACAGCCATGTCTTTATTTTCAGAGTCGGCGGCGCCCATCATGGATGACACCTCAAAACCGGTGAATGTCAGCTCATAGTCTTGCAACTGGATAGTGTCATCCTTTTTCAGTATGATCTGTTTGTTAAGGCCTGATTCCTTTTTGCCGGAGTCATAATTTACAGGCGCTATGTAAAGGTCTGCAAGTAAGCCGCGCTGGATATGCGGATGGATAAAACGATTTGTCTGGCCATTGCTGCCGGGCTCGGCGTAAATATCGGGAAGCGCAGCAAATTGAGACGCTCCTTTTTTTACGTTTAGCGGCAGGCTCAGGCGAAAGCCTTTCCCTTCTTTTAAAAATTCCGGGGTATTGAATGTAAATTCGTAACCCATAATATTTTGCGCCTTGTCCTGTTTCAGCAGCGCCTTATCTGAGCTGTCATAGACAGAGGATGCCACAAAACCGATAAACATCAGGCCAACGCCTAAATGAGCAATTGCAGCGCCGGAAAACGTAATTTTTTTTCTAATGAGTTGCGCTGCCAAAAAGAAATTGATACACGTGGCGGCTCCTGCGAACATTGAAAAAAGTAAAACTCCGATACCGCGATAGCCGCTTACAAGAGTTATGATTCCTGAGACAGATGCGCATACGATTACAGATATTAATCTTGGCGTAAGCTTTGAAAAGCTGTTTTTACCCCAGGTCATCAGAGGGAAAATACTCAGAACAAAGGCTATAAGAATACCCAGAGGCAAAGTAGTGTCAACATAATATTGCATTGACACCTTTGATGCTTTTTCAAGCGCTCTTGTAATTAGAGGCGCGGACGTGCCAAGACCGATAAGTATTGTGGAAACACAAAGCAAGATAATTGCGGATATAAGACCGAATTCCCTGGAAAGGAAGTTAATCTTATCTCCCTTTTTTGATGCAGGCATATCTTTTAGCCGTAAAAAGAAAAGACCAAAAGAGATGATCAGAAATGCGAGTATGAAAAAAAGCAGCCAGCCGGTGATGCCGAGATCCGCAAATGAATGCACTGAAAAATCGGCCAAAACGCCTGATCTTGTCAAAAAGGTGCAATATATTATCAGAATAAAGGAGGAAACAGCTAATATAAAATTCGTTTTGTACAATTTTTTGCGTTTATACTGCAAAAGCATGCCATGTATCAGCGCTATGATTAACAGCCACGGCAAAAGAGACGCATTTTCGACCGGATCCCAGGCCCAGTATCCACCCCACCCCAGGACCTTGTACGACCAGTAGCCACCGATAATGATTCCAGCTCCAAGAGTTACAAAGGCAAAAAGCGTCCATGGCAGGGTCGGCTTAATCCATGCGTCATATTCTCTTTTCCACATGGCGGTGACTGCATAGGCAAGAGGCACGGCAAATGCTGCATAACCCAAAAACACTATAGGCGGGTGGATAACCATCCATGGATCCTGCAGAAGCATATTAAGTCCCTGACCATCAGGAGGAGGAAAGAGGAGCCGGTTAAAAGGACTTTGCTTTATCAACAGGATTGTAAGGAAAATGTTGTTCAGGTTGTAGATGAGCATGACATGCTGCTCCATCTTTCTGGCTCTGAACATAAGCAGCAGGCCAAGCCAGGACCCGAGCAATACCCATAGAAGAAAGCTTCCTTCCTGTCCTGCCCAAAAGGAACTGATTAAATATTCCAACGAAAGATCGCGGGACGAATATTGGACAATGTAACTGTATGTAAAATCATGATTGAGTATCAGGAGCATCAAATGGATCGATGCTATAGTCATAAAAGCTGCAAAGGAGATAAAACCTATGCGGGCAACCATTCGGGCCGCTTTATGCTCCTTTTTGCGGCACAACACAATGTAACCGGCAGATGATACAAACAAAGCAAAAAGCGCCAACCATATTAATATATCGCCAAAATTATTCATTCTTCTCCTTTAGGGCTCGGTCAAAAATAACTTGGTAGAATTTGCGCCCGAATTTGCTGTAGATTTAATTGATCTGATTGAGCAAAACCGCAGGAATAGCGAGCTATTTCGAGGACTTTTGCGATTGAAGATCGGTCAAAGATATGGTGAAGTCGGGATGCAAAAATGCCAAGTTATTTTTGACCGAGCCCTTAACCCTTTGTTCATATTTAGTGGGACACTTAACCAGCAATTCCACGGCCATAAAGACCTGTCTGTCTGGTTCGTATTTGCCAATAGCGACAACTTTTGTGGCGTCATTAAAATTTCCAGGACTTGGGCCGTTATATTCGACCAGCATCTCATCCCCACCATCTTCTCTAAGTGTAAAAACAAGATTATTGCTTTTCAAATCATATCGGGTGGAACCTTTGACCACTACGCCGGCCACCTGCACAGCAGTTTTGATTGTTTTGGCCTCGCTGACGCTGACATATGCGGTAAGGGTGGATTTAAATGAACGCATAGCCATAAACATCGCAAAAGCTATAATAACGGCTCCGATTATGTAAGCTTTATTTTTCATAATGTACATCCATCCCTGCCCCCTGATCTCTGTCCCCTGACCTCTGCTCCAGCTTTTTTAGCCTGCGGTCCAGAACAAACAGATATAAAGTAATGCCTGCCCATATAATAAGATTAACAGCCGCTACAAAACCAAGACCATTTTTCATTTATTTTTTTCCTTTCTTGATGACGTCGGACGTCCTAAAAAGCTATGTTATGCGACCCTTTGGCACTGTAAAACCTAAACCACTGCCACTGCCACTGCCACTGATTTCACAGACTCCTTAACCCCTCTGAACTTTTAAACCTTAAACTTCACACCCTGTTCCTTATCCATTATTTTAAGCATACGCACTTTTAACCGGAGCATCCAGACAAACAAACCGGTGTATGCAAATAATGAACTCAAAAACAGTATCAGGGTTTTAGTGTCCATGCCGGACCCAGCAGGATTTAATGTGTCTTCAGGATGTAAAGAACTCGTGATCCTGGGCACGATAAAAACCAGAAACGGCACTGTGCAAAAAGCAAGAATCGAGTACACTCCGGCAAACACACGTCTTTTTTCATGATCAGGCACCGCGGACCTGAGAACAAAATAGGCGCCATAGATCATCAGAAGCATAACAATAGAGGTTTGCCGCGGATCCCAGTTCCAAAATGAGCCCCAGGTAGATTTGGCGAATATTGAACCGGTTACCGTGGCAAGAAAGCAAAACAGGAAACCCAGCTCAGCAGATGATTGCGCCAAAAAGTCTGCATTTACCTTTCGTGTGATTAAATATACGCAGCTCGCTATCATGGATAAGAAAAAGGCCAGTGTCGCCACCCATGCCGTGGGAACATGAAAAAACAGAATGCGGGATACCTCGCCGGGAAAACCAGCAGCCGGTTCAATGCACAAAAAAGCCGCAAATATTGTAACGCTCATCCAGATTGTCAGCAAAATCTTAAAAATCATAACCCTTATTCTTCCCAGATTAATGGAAACAGCAATAAAGAAACGGTAATCATAATAACAGCATATGCCGCTGCGATTTTAACTTCCGGCCAGCCGGCTGCACTTATGCCGTAGGCAGCCCTTTCACTCCCTTTGATAGCGGTAATTATAAGAGGCAGAAGGAGCGGAAAGGACAGGGCCGAAAACAGAGCGCCGCGCGCATCGGCCTGTGCAATCATAGCCGCCACCAATGTAGTTCCGGCGCCAAGGCCAATGCCGCCGGTAACCATCATAGCTGCAAAACAGCCTGGAAATCTGATTTTATATTCCATCAGCAGAATAAATGCCGGCACAATAATCAACTCCAGAGCGCCCAGCATGGTCAAATTGAAAAAAAGCTTTCCAAGAAACACCGCCTGGGGCCGGGCCGAAAGCTTCAAAATATCCATCGTGCCTGCTTCCTGTTCTTTTACAAAGGAACGGGAAAGGCCTGAAAGCGCGGAAAAGACCAGTATTATCCACAGCAGCACTGCGTATAAAAAAGGTCTTTCCGATTCCTCGATGCGGAAAGAGCCTATTGAAAAACTTACGGCCACAAGAGTGGTCAAAGCAAACATCAGAATTGAATTCACAGCATAACGTGTTCTGAATTCGCTGCGTAAATCACGAAGCCAGATAGCAACTGCTTCAGTTAGATAGGTTGATGATACTGTCTGCGTAATCCACCTCCCGCTTTTCGTTGGATGCAATTACGGTAATTCCACAAGTCCGTTGATCTGAAATAATATTTTTTACACTTTTTATTCCTCTGCTGTCAAGGTTGCATCCCGGCTCATCCAGCAATAAAAAGGGAGGATTGTGAATAAGCGCCTGAACAAGTTTCAGGCGCTGCTTCATTCCAGATGAAAAAGTTCTGCATATTTTTTCAGCGTGCTTAACCAGATCAACCCTTTCCAGGATATTAAAGCAGCTCTTGCGATCATAGGCAATACCCCTGACCCTGCAAAAAAACTCCATGTTTTCAATAGCGGTTAATTCATCATACAGAGACAGCGCCGGCGCAACCATACCGACATACTGCCGCCTGGATTTTTTTGGTATGGACTTATTGTCGCAAAACATTTCAACCAGACCTGCCGAAGGCCTGACAAGACCGGCGAGAATACGCAGCATGGTGCTTTTCCCGGAGCCGTTCCAGCCGGTAATTGCCACAACATCGCCTGAGTTTAATGCAAAGGAAATATCTTTAAACAAAATTGTTTCGGAAAAGTATTTGCCTATGCCTGTAACTTTAAGGGTGCACATTGTCAGTAAGTCTCTAATTTCTCTTGATTAGGAACGGGGACGAAATAACTTCTCCAAGTAGGCGTATAGATTTGAGTCAGATTTGTTCGATCTCAAATCACAAAAGTTGATGGAATAGCGGGCTATTTTGATATTTTTGTGATTTTGAGATCGGGCAAAGGTGGCCTAAAGCTGTGATGCATAGTTGGGGAAGTTATTTCGTCCCCGTTCCTTACATATAAAATCTGAACGGAAGCTCGCATAATTATCTGAAATAATCAATAGCTAATTTTCCTCTTTCCTAAAGGGGAGTTAGAAAGGATTTTTAAACTCTTTTCTTCATCTTTTTCCAGTCCCTCTTGGGCAAAAATAACTTAGCGCTTATGGTTCCATGTCCCCTTTTGTTCCGTGGTGAACTTTTACAAATCTTTGTAATTTTTTATTACAAATCTTTGTAATTTTCCCCCCTAAAATCGGATTTTGTAATTATTTGATAAATAGTGCATGAAATATAATGCTTGTTCTAATAATCAATAGCTACAGCATGTTACCAACTTCGTTAAAATAAATATTATCTGGTGCAACATTTGCTCCTTATCTGGCACAACACTTGCTTTTTTAAATCAACAAAATTCGGAAAATTAAACCAAACAACTCACAAAAATCCGCATAAGCTGCGGATTTTAAAAAAAGGAGGAAGCTATGTTTATAAAAAGAAAAAAATTATCGTGGAGTTTGGCAATTGCGATATCCCTGCTTCTTGGAGGAGTGGGGATAGGTTATGCACAAGTAACCGGTTTGTGCGGTAACTGTCACACTATGCACAACAGTCAGAACAACACCCACATGATTCTTAACACTGATATAGACGGCACCGATCCGAATCCCTACCTGACAAGGGGTAGCTGCGTGGGTTGCCATACTGGTGAGAATACCTTAACTAGTACTACCCCTTTTGT
>JAFDFV010000047.1 GCA_019309665.1 Deltaproteobacteria bacterium
TTTTTTCGGCGTATCTCTCACTTTTAGCGAATTTTCTACCTAATCGTTACAATTATCCGGCGTATCACACGAAGGTGATCACCCATCATCCCTTATCCAGGTTAAAAATTCAGAGAAATGCCCTAATAGTCCCCACCGAGGTCATGAGCACCTCAACGTCCGTGATCGGGCTTTCTCGCCGAACCTATTTGATTTATTCATTTTTTTCTTAGCACATATAAAAAATATTTAAAAGCCAATTATTTTTTAATATATAACGTACATTAGTTTATAAGTTAATAGTTAAGCTTTTAACGAGTAATTGCAGTGTATAGCCAATTGCTCTCCGCGTTTAACCGATAAACTGACTGCGGGTTGTGAAATCTTCAGCTTTTGCCCTAATTCGCTTTGACTTAAGGTTTTAAGTCCAATAATTCTGCAACTCGTCCAAGTACTTTTTCAAAGTTAAACCCATTTGATTTAAGATGATATTTGCGCTCAAAGTTTTCCTTAGCCTGGGCAAGTACTTTTTTAACAAAGGCCTGCGGGACGCTCATTAGTTTATAAGTTTCTGTTTTTAGACCACAATCTGGGGTCAATCTGGGGTCAAACCTTGATTATTATAATAAGAAAATGTGAGACTCGGACTATCCTTCCTAAAAATGCATCCAGCCAAAAAAATCAACGAATTTTATCTTTTCAACAAAAAATATAGATAGTTTTTTAGCATAAAAGCGTGGAAAATATGAAGGCGATAAAACAATGTCAAAATTGGTGTCCTTGAACTGCTAAAGCGCGAAGACGCAAAGGTTTTTTTAGTTTGTGCGGGACGGGTACGTTGCTATTTTTGTATGTTTATTGATTTTTTTGCCAATAGGAAAAACAGTTTGCGGAATTCTTCAATGCATTCTCAATAGTTAGGCCTTCCCCCAAATCCTCATCAGGTTAATGACAACATCTAAGGCTTGCGCTGGAAAGCCATCCCAACATGTTCAAAATGCTCATCTCCTGTCATAATTTCCTTAAAACCGAGTTCCTTTATGATCACCATTGAAGTGAAATCGGTGAAGGATATCTTGGGCTTATCCTGGTATTTCAACCGCAGCCCCTTTGCTCGTTCGAATCGTTCGGGAGTAACCCACTCAACCTGCAGATAACCCTCTTTGATAGCTTTATCTATCATCGCCAAAGATCCTTTAGCCGTCTTGAATGGTAGCCTCCTAAAGAGCAAAGTAATCGTCTCGTCTAACACGTAATCCGATGTATAAATGATTCCTTTCTGACTACGAAACTGGCTGTAAAAGTCTTTTACCTCCTGATGCCGGGATTCCTTTCTGTCCCGCAGCGTAAGCCAACCCCAAGTATCAATAAAAAGCTTCAAGCTTTCTCTCCATAAAGCTCACTGTCTATATCCTTGGCCAGAGAACCGTGCGATACGCCACCTATAAACTCCAGAATTGGATCCTTCCCTGGTTCGATGTCCAGTTCCCCTTTTTTCTTATTACGTTCCTTTTCCAGAAGAAACTCCATAAAATCAAGAACTTCTCCTAATTTGCTTGCCGGAATCTCTTCAATGGTTGTGAGCAACCTCTGCTTTATCATTTTTGCCATTGCTATGCACCTCCCAATGGATAATAGGGGGACATCCTATGTTGCGAGTTAAAAACAATTGATTATATTTAATTCATCTGATTCAAGCAAATCCCATAAACTTTGATTTTTGTCAATCAGCTTTTTGCTTTTACGGGCTGGCATATTTCCAGATTCAGACCAACAATTCTTTCAAATTCTTTAGTATTGTTGGTCACTAATGTCATGTCCCGTGATCTGGCCAAACCTGCTATAAGTAGATCATAAGGACCAATCGGCATTCCTTTCTTTTCAAGTTGTGCGCGAATAGTTGCGGCCTCTATAGTAGAGGAACGATCCAGGTTAACAAGGTTCAATGGCAGAAGAAATTTGGCAAGGGCATCCTCGGAACGTTGCCGGTATTCGCTTTTTTCGACCCCATATTCAAGTTCGAACAGAGTGATTGTGGAGATTGCGACATCCTTGCCAAAAGCATACTGACTTGATAACAAAAGGGTTGTTAAAATTCAGTCGAGGTATTTTAGGTGAGCCATCTCCTGCACTTTCTGCTTTGACTTGGCAAAGTCTACAAAGGCTTGAGCGGTTTTCTGCTCCAGGGAAGACCGTACTTTATTGACGTCTTCTTTTGAGGATAGCAGATTTTTTAGCTTTTTCATTTTTAGCTTTTTTAATGAGTTCATCTCATACCTCGAAAAGATTGTTCACATAACAATGATATGGAATAATTTCGTCAGCGTCCGTGTCAACGGCGTGGATACTAAATCTTTTGGGGTCATTTGTCAAGAAATCTCTATTGTTCAGCAAAAGAAAGTCAGGATAGTGGATGGATAAAAATGCCATTCTGTCATGGGGGTTTGCGGTCGCATCAAAAAGTATTTCACCGGCAATTTTGCCATCTTTGAACAAGTCAGGAGTAGAAATCTCACACACCCAGATAAATTTTGGCATAGCCATTTCACAATACACACTTGCTATACCAAACGGCACCGAATCCCCTCTTCTCATTCTCTTAAAGGACTTAGATGAAGTCAGAAAGGTTCGGGTGACAATATTCTCATATTGCAACAGATTTGACCGGGCATTTAAACCCAACGTCTCTTCCGTTAAAATTGCTTCTGACAGCTTCACAATGTGTTCCGCTGAGAGGTGGATCTTTTCATATAACGGCACAATGAACGTATCAATATCCTCCATCTTAAATTGTGACCAGTATCCATCTGGCACAGGATCATCTTTCCTTACACCATGGTAGGGCAGAAAATTGTCATCATTTGCGATGAAACCGCACAGATAGACGTCACTTGATTCTGGAGTTCCAGGAAAAGGAATATTGTAATCCGATATGTGACCGATGATGGTAATGGCATGTCTATGCCCGGTTAAAACTGCAACGACAGGCAGACCGGACTCTACATATAAATAGAGAAGCTTGTCGAATAAATTCTGGTGACTCAAGCTGAATAAGGACATGTTGTTCTTTTGCGAAAAATACTGGCATGCCGGCTACTCCTCAATTTTCTCAATATTTCTCAGAAACACTATTTACCACATCGCAAGCAGCATACGCATTGCATCTGCCTGATTGAGCACCTCAGAGGTGCTGTCCCAGTCCGCATCCAGAGATTCGATAGTCTCTTTCAGGGTAAAGGGGCTCTGCTCCTGTTCGGCGATGACGGTAAGGATGGTATTCTCAATTATCAGAAGTAAAGATGCTTAATTTCAAACAGTTATCACTTTCAGTATTTCGCCCATTGTTGTCTTTATGCTGCATTGCACATCGTGATGTCCTGTATTCCTCTTTTTCGGTTACCAACTTAAGGCGGAACACTTTCGAACTTTTTGTTCTTGATTATCGTAAAACATTCAATTGTTCAAAATTGACATAACATATCCATGTAGGGTGCATTCTATGTACCATGGTGGTGCATGGAAACGGGGACGATAACCGCTGCGCATGGGAAAAAATCGATGAACGCATTCAATTTCAAGTTTCATGCCGTGAACGGCTACTAATTTATTTTGTTTTCATGGTAAACGAACCATCCCAGTCTTCTGGAGGGGGAGTAGTTTTATATTCATCACACCTGAGAAGCATGGTTTTGCTTGGGCCGTCGTCAGGTGTCAGCTCCAACGCTGCTTTAAAAAAACTTCCGGCTTTTTCCCAATCCTGATTTCTGTATGCATAAAGGCCATTAGTATAATTTTCTATTGACCTGTTAATACGTTCATCAACATCTTCCGCATAACCTAAAAGCTGATAAATTGTTACCGGCTTTTTTTTCCCCACAACATTTATCGAATCAATTTCCCTTGCCATTATTTTATTGCCGGATTCTAAATTCCGTATATTTTATTAACTCCTTCCAGTCTTGCTGCTATATTAACCGTATCTCCCATCATGGTAAAGTCCATGCGATTTTTTGAGCCCATATTTCCCACAACGGCAGGCCCTGTGCAAAGACCGATTCGCATCTTGAGTTCGGGTTTATTTGATTCTTTCCATTTTGTGCGTAGTTCAGCCAGTCTTTTCTGCATTTCAATACAGGATTTGTCCACAGTTCCTTTGTTGTTTAATATTATATCTGTCATTTCAGTTAAGAATTCGTTTAATAACTCGACCAGTTCATGAGGTGTAAGTGATTCCGAGATACTGGTAAATCCCTGAACATCTGAGAAAAATGCAGTAATTACACGCTGCTCCCCTCCTAAAACAAGTTTTTCAGGGGAGTCTATTATTTGCTTAACAACTGAAGGGGCAAGATAGGTTGAAAAAGCATTTTTGACAAAGCGTTTCTGTTTTGCCACAACAAAATATTTGTACGCAGTAATACTGACATATACCAAAACCATAACTAACAGCGGATAAACAAGATTTAGTATATAACCTTTTTCTGAAAACATATATTGGCATAATAATATATAACCTGTGAACAGTGTTATGGCAGACAAAGCCCCGGTTATTACCCCTGTTCGTGGAAGTGCAATTGCTATCAGCAGGCCGGCAATAATAATAGCTGTTATATCAAATAATGGAGCCCATGCAGGATAAGACAGAAAGTCATTTGACAGAATAGAGTCAACGAAATTTGCATGGATTTCCAGGCCCGGAAAAATATTTTCAAAAGGAGTTACACGCAGATCATATATGCCTGCGGCTGTTGCTCCCACTAATACTATCTTGTCCTTAAGGGCATTTTCGGGGATATTATCTTTTAGTATGTCTGTAACAGGTATGTGAGGAAAGGTTTTTTCTCCTCCTCGATAATTGACAAGAACTCGTCCAAGTGCATCTGCAGGTATGGATAGCTTGCCTAATTGTAACTTTTCTACACCATATTCGGCTATTTTAAATGAAAGGGGTTCATTCAAATAGGCGCCGGCAGTGATTAAAGATAAAGGAGCATATGGATTGTTATTAAATTTTAACACCGCAGGCATCCACCGCACAACACCATCCGGATCCGGTATCATATTGAAATAACCGGAGTAATTAGTTACTTTTGAAATTGCCTCGATGTTGGATTGAGGCATATCCGCCTCTATCAAGGGAGCGTTATAAGCATCACCGGATGAATAACGGACAAATTTATACTTGGAACCACGGATATTTTTTTGATGAATATGCATATCTTTTTCCTCAAAATGTCCGGATTCTTCCGGGTTCATATGAAAAAAATATCCAAGCACCACTCTTGCCTTAGAGTCTAAAATTGCATCAGCCAGTAATTTGTCATCATCGGATTTTGATTTTAAGTTTTTCAGATATTGTTCAAACCTCTTGTTATGAATATCAATATGTTTGGCTTCACTTTGTATGCTGTTTATTATCTGGACGATTCTTTTTTCATCAGGTTCAAAAAATCCTATGTCAAATGCAATTACTCTGGCTCCTTTTTCTGAAAGTTTATTTACAAGATCAGCCATTTTTGATCTTGGCCATATCCATTTTCCCTCTTTGGCAATACTTTTTTCGTCTATTACAGCCAAAACAATATTTGAACCAGGCTCAATGCTTCCTCTGGATTTGAATCTTAAATCTATTGTTTTTAATTCCATTATATCTAAAAATGGAATCTCTGAGACATATGCAAATACGCCTGATAAAATTGCAATGAAAGCAATGAAAACAGGATATAGCTTTGATATTATTTTCATAAAAACCCTTGAAGAATTAGGAACAGATCAATGGTGTTATCCAGTATTGTAAACTCTCGGATTTCAAGAGTAACTCTATTGAATCTTTATCAATAAGATTAAATGGATTCAAGAAATTTCTAAAAACTACTGGTGCACTTGCAACCTGAATCCACCCATTTGCCATGAAAACCGGACACCTTGAAATGCTATTGACAGCTCCAAATATGCGCTTGACAACAATATTTTTATATGTACAATAATCTGTACAGGAGGTGCTTTATGGAAGCTATAACCTATACAGCCGCCAGGCAAAACCTTGCAAAAACAATGGAAAAAGTATGTAAAGACCGCGCGCCGGTAATCGTAACACGTAGAACCTCTAACTCTGTGGTCATTATGTCACTTGAGGACTATGAAGCCCTTGAAGAAACGGCTTATCTCTTACGTTCGCCAAAGAACACCAGGCGTTTGATTGAATCTATCGCTCAACTTGAAAACGACAAAGGGAGCGAAAAGGAACTTTTAGAGTGAAGCTCATCTTTTCTGACCACGCCTGGGATGATTATCTCTTTTGGCAGAAAACCGATAAAAAGGTTCTTCGTCGTATCAATACCCTAATAAAAGAAACGAAACGAAATCCATTTGAGGGTATTGGAAAACCCGAACCACTTAAACATGCTCTTTCCGGCTACTGGTCCCGACGAATCACTGATGAACACAGGTTTGTTTATAAAGTATCTGAAAATGCAATTCATATCGCCCAGTTGCGCTACCACTACTGATCAGTTCCTTTAGGGCTCGGTCAAAAATAACCTGGTAGAATTTGCGCCCAAATTTGCCGTAGATTTAAACGATCTGATCTGCCTGTGCGTTGTCCGCACGCAGACAGGTTGAGCAAAACAGCAGGAATAGCGAGCTATTTTAAACGATTATTTGATATCAATCTCTTTATGTTTCATGGAGATAATTTCTGCCAGATGTTCAATGGCTTTGAAATCACTCTCTTTGGGCACTCCTTTTGAAAGTACCGGGTCAATAATCTCTACTTTGAGATTAGGTATCATTCCAGATAGTACTTCTATTGTCTTGCCGCCCCAGCCGTATGAGCCAATAATTGAAAGAAACTTAGCCTTGGGCCGTAGCATGTTTGATAGAAACGCAGCATAAATTGCCAGAGGATGAGGGCCTGCAAGAACCGTTGGGGTGCCGATAATGATTGTACATGCATCAACCAGGCTTATGGCCAGTTTACCAATGTCTGTTACAACCAGATTGAACTGCTCTACACTTATACCTCTCTCAACAAGGGCCGCAACAAAATGATCGACCATCAGCTTTGTACTTTTGTGCATAGACACATAAGGTAAAACGACTGTATTTTTTGGTGAATTAAAGATCCAGTCACGGTAGGCATCGATGATGAATGAAGGGCGGGTATAGATAGGCCCGTGACTGGGAGCTATCATTTCTATATCGTAAGATTCGAGCTTTTTGAGGTTCTTTGCTATGATCTTTCGAAAGGGCATCATGATCTCGGCGTAGTAACGTTTGGCCGCTTCATAAACTCGACCTTCGTCAATAACGTAGAGATTGCTGGTTGCAATGTGAGAACCAAAGAAATCACAGCTAAACAGGATCTTATCTTCCTGCAGGTATGTGACCATAGTTTCAGGCCAGTGTACCCAGGGTGTAAATATAAACTTTAATGTTTTATCACCAAGAGAGAGAAGTCCGCCATCTTCAATGGTAATAAAAAATTTTTCGGGTATACGCAAAAGTTCAATAAGCATTCCCTTTGCCTTGGTGGTCGTGACAATCTTTGCTTCAGGAAATTTAGAAAGAACGTGGGGGATAGAGCCTGAATGGTCTTGCTCGGCATGATTTGAGATTATGTAATCGATTTTATCGACGCCTTCAAGCTGGTATAGCAGCTCATTGGCCATGGCTGGATCTACTGTGTCCACCAAAGCGGTTTTGTCACTTCCTTTAATAAGATAGGCATTATAGCTTGTTCCATCAGGAAGTGGTATAAGCGAGTCAAATAGACGCCTGTCCCAATCAACAGAGCCCATCCAGTAAATTTGGTTTGTTATTTTTCTTGGCTTCATGGTTGCCTCCCATTAAAATATGTCTTTGATGTTTAAAAAGTAACTTTTTCATGCATTATTAAACGCCAATTCACCCAAAACGCCTCCATTTGCCTGATACAAAGCTCAATTTAGGTTTATCTATCAAAAGAAAACTCCAATCTGCCGGAAAAACCGCACAAAGAGATTTCTCATGACAGATTCAGTATGGATATCACAACATTATTAAATTGCTTAATATTACAGATAAATAGCAGATATCAGTAATTGAGGCTCATCTGAATCCGATGCCTCAAAAGCATTAATCACTATATTTTCCAGTACCGAGATCAATAAGGCAAGATCCATTCTGACAAAAAGGTTCAAAATTGTTTCCTGAATTTTCAGGTATTATGGGCTGAGGCGAATAATTACTCGCCTCAGCCTTCTCGTGTTGATATTGTTTATTAGGGTGTTAAGAACTTGACTTTTGTAACCACTCCGGCATGATCAGACGGCCATAAACCGCTGGGTGTCATATCTTCCACATTGTTACCAACAACCGTTGCTTTGACTTTGTCTATCTCAAGATCTTTTGGATCCAGGAAGATAAGATCTATGCGAGTCGTGAGTTCAGCAGTCGGGTCACTGACATATTCGTCAAAGCCGAAGGTGTAGCCATCGTCATATTTTTTTTGCTCAAGCCAGGCGTCCAAGTACCCGGCATCCACTGCCTGCGTATAAGGCGGTACATAAAGTATCAGTCCCATTCCGGGAACATCGCTTACGCCTTTCTCATCTTCCGGAGAGCTGTTGAAATCACCTATCATGACGATAGGTTTGGAGCCAAAATGCACTGACAGAGCATTTATGGTGAATATTAATTCCTGCATCTGAGCTGCCTGGAAAACTCTGCAAACGCTTCCCGGCGCGCTGCGCACTTCTAGATGAGTATTGACGAAACGGAAATCATTACCCTTGATATTCACGTCAACGCTAATATAACCCCGAGTAAATTCAACCGGAATAGGAGCCTCGTTAGATCCGAGATTCAGTCCCAATTGCCAAATATATTTGTTTTTATACTCATTCGATGTATCATGATCTTCTCTAACCAGGATAATGTCGTGATCTATCATGCGTATATCCGATAGACCTGTGGGTGAGTTGGAATCCAACATGGGTATTTCTAGGTCAGCATTGGTCTTTATAAATGCAGTATAATACATGCCGCGAGCTTCTAATGCATCATTAAGAACCGAAAAAAAGTCAATTTCAAGGTCCGTTTCCAAGTTGGCTGGAGCAGCAGTCGCAGGGGTTTGTTTACAGTAAATTGACACTTCCTGCAGACCAACAACATCTGGTTCAAATAGGGCTATTTCATCGGCAAGTGCTTCCGCACGCTCAGGGAAGTTGGAATTCTGCATATCTTCAAAAACCGTTTTAACGGCTCGTGGAATATCCAGACCATCAGGGTTAGGATACGGATTCAGTGCAGCTTCAACCACTTTGGAAATATCCGCACCCAAATACAGGTTGCGGGTCATCGTTTTTATCTTGGGATTTCCTGCAAATACCGATGAGGGAAGTGCAATTAGCATCAGGACTGTAAATAAAAGCAATCCTTTTTTGAAGCCTGAAAACATTTTTCCGAGTTTGATTTTCATGATAACTCCTCTTTCTGAATTGATGTTAACCGGCCAATCGACCGGAACCGATTATGTTCACGATAAATTAAATCAATAATGAACTAAAGTGCGAGTAAACTATTAGAAATATTTTTCACAACCCATAAACAAAGATTTAAAATTTGAATGCCCTGCGGCAAATAGACCTGGAGATATTATTCGCGATACTCCCAGCAGAACAAAAACGTTTTGATAGGAACGAGGAAGGCACATTTTGAGGGGTTTCTCCACTGGGGTATCCTCCTGAATTAGGGTTAAATGATAGGTGGAAAATTACCTTAACCTATTAAAATGTCAGCAATAATCGTGATAGGCTGTTGGGTTGAATGCACCCTACAGATTCCAGGTAGTTAGTTCAAAGCCACGGGAAGTAAAACCAGGAAATATGTAAAAAAGCACCATTTTTTTGAGTAATAAATTTCCATTTTATGCTAAAAAAGTTATGATAGCGACTGCGTAAATCCAAGACGCTTCCAAGATACATCTGGCAATCGAAAGCCTTCCTTTTCTTATGTCACATAACTTGCCAACTTCATAACGCCAAGATCGAACAATTTTATTTCAAATATCTATTAAATATCACAACCCAACAAAATAATCCAGCATATCGATTATAATGCAGTTGCTTGCAATATAGAAAAATCCTAAATTCCCCGAAATAAATTGACGCCCCCACTAAAATCCTATATCGTACTAATATAATAAAATATTTCAGGAGAACCCCATGAACAAACTTGAACTAATCCAGGCACTGAAAAACAATAATAATCTCACAACAGACGAAGCTAAATCGGTAGTAAATATATTCTTTAATGAAATATCAGAAGCTCTTGCAAAAGATGAGCGGGTAGAAATACGTGGCTTATGCAGTTTATACGTAAAGAAATATAAGTCATACACCGGAAAAAATCCAAAAACCGGTAAACCCACAGAAGTAAAATCAAAGAAATTGCCATTTTTTAAACCTGGGAAGGAATTGAAGGAGCGGGTGGATAATAAATAACAATGGACCCTGATACTATACCATATAGATATCTTTCGGAGACTATCGGAATCCCGATTGAAATTATTTTAAACGATTTTAATGAATTCCATGGGAATGAACATCAAAAGATTGTCTTTCAGGTTAAAGAGGAAGAACCGGATCTCTTCCCCTCTACATGGTGGGACAGACGCGCAGGCTCATTCGCCAAAGCACGAGCGGGTAAAGTTATTTTTGACCGAGCCCTTAATCTCATATTTGAGTTTTCAAATTTCTGATTATACGATAAATAAACATTACTGGATTAAAATTGAAAACAACAAGTATTAACTGGTCAAATACCATTTTAGCTATATTAAGCGGCTTGCTTTTAACCGGTTCTTTCCCGAAAATCGGCATTGACTGGCTTGCGTGGTTTGCCCTTATACCGCTTCTGATTTCCTTAAAAAACAGCTCATTAACAAATAGTTTTCGCCTTGGTTTTATTGCAGGTCTTGCACATTACACTACCCTTGCATACTGGCTTGTTTATACTATGCAGACTTATGGCAATCTTCCTTTTTATCTATGTGTATCCGTTCTTTTTCTGTTATCATCTTATTTAGCTCTCTATATGGCTGTTTTTTCAATTGCTGTTAAAAGATTGTGTCCAAAGCCTGCGACCTGTCTTTTTATAATCCCCTGTTTATGGGTTTCTCTGGAATATATTCGCAATTATCTTTTTTCAGGATTTCCCTGGGGACTGCTTGGATACTCCCAATTTAACAGGTTGCATCTTATACAGATATCGGATATATTTGGAGTATATGGGGTATCGTTTCTGATTGCTCTATCTAATGCGACAATTTTCCTGGCGTTTCTTTATATTACGGGAAGCAAATGGAAAGAAGTGCGGATTAAAAAACGTCTTGCCGGAGGATCGATATTTGTTTTTATCTTGATCACAGGTCTTGTTTTCATTTATGGAAAATGGCGAATTGAATCAATTGACGATCTAATTTCTGCTTCAAAGTCTTTAAAAGTCACAATTGTTCAGGGAAATATCAAACAGTCAATAAAGTGGGACCCTGCATTCCAAACAGCAACCACAGAAAAATACGTCAATTTATCTCTTTCAGCCAAAGAGGAAAAACCTGATCTTGTGGTCTGGCCGGAGACAGCGACTCCCTTTTACTTTTTGTACGACAGACTGCTGTCAAAAAAGGTTCAAAAGGGAATTCATGATACAAACACGGATTTTCTGATAGGCAGTCCTTCCTTTGTCCGCAGGGGAAATATTATAGAATATTACAACAGTGCCTACCTGATAAGCCCGGATGGAAGGGTATGCGAAAAATATGACAAGGCACACCTTGTTCCATTTGGAGAATATGTTCCTTTTAAAAAATGGCTGCCGTTTATTGGTAAAATGGTTGAAGCTGTTGGAGATTTCAGCGCGGGGCAGGAAGGAAAAACTATCAAGTGGAATAATTGCAACCTGGGGTTACTGATTTGTTATGAAATCATTTTCCCTGAGCTTTCCAGGGCCATGACAAAAAATGAAGCGGCATTACTTGTCAACATCACTAATGATGCATGGTATGGCAGGTCAAGCGCTCCTTATCAGCATTTTTCCATGGCAGTATTCAGAGCAATAGAAAACAGACGATCTCTAATAAGGTCGGCAAATACAGGCATAAGTGGATTCATAGACCCTGTTGGAAGAGTTATGGATTCGACATCGCTCTTTCAGGAAAAAGTCATAACTCAATCCATTCCAATAATACCTGAGACATCCACCTATACCAGGTTTGGTGATCTTTTCGCCATTGCATGCGTGGTAGTTATGCTTATATTTTCAATATTGTATAAAGGTAAAGGCTACTTAAATAAAAAATAAGATAATAATTCAGCCACAAAGACACTAAGACACCAAGATTATAATATAATTCTTATCCCTTCTTTGTGCCATTGTGCCTTAGTGGCTAACCTGTATTACCAAAATAAGGAGAAAAAAATGTCTATAGAACTCAAGCAAAATATAAAGGAACTTTATCTTAAATTAGAACATCTGAAGGACTATCTTTGACGTCGAAGAAAAATCAAAAAGACTAAAAGAAATTGAGAACCTGATTACAAAAGACAGCTTCTGGGATAAACAAGAAGAAACCACATCAATTCTAAAAGAACGGGCATTGCTTACAAGCAAGGTCGAAAGTTTTAACAAGCTTTTTAATGACCTTGAAGAATGTGAAATACTGCTGGATATGGCCCTCGATGAATCAGACACAGATA
>JAFDFV010000048.1 GCA_019309665.1 Deltaproteobacteria bacterium
ATGTACCTTTGAACAAAACTCAATGAGTGGCAGATATTCTCCGATCTTTCCCTCAAAAATCACGGAACCAGTCATACCGCCCATAAGCATGCTTTTGTCCTGGCGATGCGAGTAACGCTTCCAGTCAAACCAGGTTAGATTTGTATTATTGATAATCTGAATTGCTTTAGCTCTGTTCACAAGCCCCCGGTAATCCAGTGAGGGTTCACCTTCCCCGTAACAATTAAGGAGAGAAGATGCCCTCCTCAGCATAGCCCTGACAAAGACGTGAAATGGCAGATCAGCCTTGAGCCTGTTTTCAAATTTAAGCCGAAGGGGGGTTTCAAGAATAAGCCTCAGACGAAAACCGCTTTCGGAATAATCTGTTGCCGTTGGAATGGATAATTTTTCTATGGAGTCTGTTGCATTCAGTTTCCGGTCAGCGTCGGAATAGACGATCTGTTCCTTGTGCCTGACCTCTCTCAGAGTAAATCTTCCCCGCTTGCCGCTAATTTTCTTGCCGATGCCGATCTTGCCCATCTGATCAAAGGCATAAATGAAATAGGGGAGAGTGTTGTTTGATTCACCAAAAAGCAGAAGATTGAAATCAAAGGATACCCCTTTGTGAAATTCTGTTTCAGTTGTCAGCGGGGGTTCAATTACAAATGGATGCGGGGGCGAGACAATTCTTGAGCCTTCGGGCACCTCCATGGCCTCGGATGTTTCAAAGACAAGGGCATAAACACATCTCTGTTTCAGCAGGCATTGGCCGCACTCTTGTCTTTTTAAGGCGCATACAACTTTTTTTAATGCCCGGCCAAAAACTCCTCTGAAAGTTGATCCCTTATAATAAGGAAGGTGCGCGTCATTTTCAAAAACACAAAAAAATTGGTGTGTTCCATACAGCATAGCAAGGTTCAGATCTCACTAAAGGGTAATATTTTTAAAGGATTATGTCGCTAAATAGTTAATTTGTCAAGATATAAATAGGCAGATGATAATTAATTTGGAAACGAAATGCTATCAACAAAACTTTCTTGGAAAAAAATAGGCATCCTTCATTTTTCAAGTTAACACATTTGGGGAATTCATGGTAGGTTGGGTTGAAAGCTATTCATGACACAGATTCACTAACAAAACTGTACGCAATTATGGGTTACAGATTTTAGATCGACAATACATATAAGGGGGGATACCCAACTTTTAAACTTGATTCACGCACAAGAATATGATTGTTAAAAAGGAATTAGACAAGGGAAACGAACGGATCTTATCGGAGGAGGTCTTGTTCGCGGCAAAAATAATTGAAAGAGCGATCCAGCAATCCTGAGGAAGAGGTAGGGTCGGTAGTTAAAGTATAAACAACGGTTTACGGTTTACAGTTCACGGTTGATCAAACCTCAATTGAGCTTTTAGCGGTTAGCACAATGATTTCAATATATTGCTAAACATCAATATTTCACCCAATGGGTAAAAATCGAATCGATGGTAACCATCTGAAATAATAAGAGCTAATCGCTCATCTTAGGTCAAAACATAAAACTGTAAACTGTAAACCGACAACCGTAAACCGTTACTTAAATATGTTGGAAGAGCCTTATAAAGTATTGCTGGATGATGTATTTGAAGGCCCAATGGATCTTCTTATTCATCTTATCAAGAAAAATGAGGTGGATATATACGACATTCCGATTTCTCTGATCACGGATCAGTACCTTGGCTGTCTGAACTTGATGAAGTCTTTGAACATAGACCTTGCCGGCGATTTTATATTGATGGCTGCGATTCTGGCCCAGATAAAGTCAAGGATGCTTCTTCCGGTGCATGAGGGTGAAGACGAAGAAGATCCCCGAATGGAAATTGCAAGGCCTATTCTTGAATACCTTGAGATGAAGTCTGCTGCCGAGCAGCTATCCGAAAGAAATCTGCTTGGAGACACTACTTTTATCAGACAGTCCGACATAAAAGATTTTTTATCGGACCAGGATGATGAAGTCATAAGTGTAGGCCTGTTCGAGCTTATTGATGCATTTCAGAAAATACTTAAAAATATATCCGAAGATCAGAGGATAGACATCACTGCCGACAAGATGTCTGTAAAAGACAAGATTTCCAGGCTGGTTGATATATTTGAAGATAAAGGTTCGATAACCTTTGAGGAACTATTTTCTGCAGATGTGCTAAAAAGTGATGTTATACTGACCTTTCTTGCAATACTGGAGATGGTTAAACTCTGCCTGGTCAGGATTGCCCAGCATACCCAGTCAGGTGTTATCAGGCTTTTTTATATTTAGGTGGATTGAAGGTGAAAGGTGGAAGGTGCAAGGCTGAAGACTGAAGGTAGAAGGCTTTTAGGAACAAATCATGCACGATTGAACCAAAGATCGTTGAAACCGAAAAGGTCTTGAATGGCTTAATTCGAGCATTGCGAGATGATTTATATACTTCAAGCTTCAGCCTTCAACCTTCAACCTATCCACCTAACTAGTTACTATAATGGAAGATATAAAGAACATCATTGAAAGCCTGTTGTTTGTTGCTGAAGATTCGCTTACAATAGACAGCATTAAAAAAGTGCTTAATTCCACTGACTCTAATGCGATCCGTAATGTTCTGAATGAACTTTCAAGTGAGTATGAAGCCCGTAAAGGCGGGTTTTTTTTGCGTGAGGTCGCAGGAGGATACCAGATCCGCACCCGGTCCGAATACAGCCAGTGGATAAGACGCCTGTTAAGACCAAATCCTCTCCGCCTGAGCAACGCTGCTCTTGAAACGCTTGCCATTGTTGCCTACAAACAGCCTGTGATACGCAGCGATATTGAACACTTGCGGGGTGTTGACTGCGGGGGAATTCTGCGCATGCTGCTTGAGCGAAAGCTGATCCGGGTTGTAGGTCGCAAGGAAATTCCGGGCCGCCCGATGATCTATACGACCACAAAGAAATTTCTGGAACTTTTTGAATTAAAAGACCTTAAAGATCTGCCATCTCCCAAAGAGATAGAAGAGCTGGGGGATTGTTCCATTGAGCAAACAGGAGATGAAGACACAAAAAATTCTTGACTTAACTAACAGTTTTAAAGTTTATTAAACTTAAGTTGGGCGGTTAACTCAGCGGGAGAGTGCCACCTTCACACGGTGGAAGTCACTGGTTCAAACCCAGTACCGCCTACCAGTAAAATTAAGGAGTTATGGCAATATGCCTTGCTCTTTTTTGTTTTTTGTTGCCGATAACTAATTCAAACAAAACGTTATCAATAGGGGAAAAAATATGAAAGCATTAATTGCTGCTTTGATTACTTTGGTATTTTTGTTTACAGCACCTGCTTTTGCTAAAGGGCCTGGCGGGGCAGGCAAAGGCGTGCAAAACAGAGAACGCGTCAGAGAACACGTCAATACCAGGAGCAGGGTAATGAAAGGTGTGGTAAGTGATAAAGGTGTAAAGATCAGAAAAATGGAGCAAAAAAGGCTTAAACAGACTGAAGAGATTAAAGAAGAAAAGCAAGAGAGGGTTAAGGAAAAAAGCAAGAAGGCAAAAAAGGGTCTGGAAAAACAGCGTGAAAAGAAATCTGAGCAGGTACAGAAAGAATTAGGTAAAGGTTCTGAGAAAGGTCAGGAAGCCCGCGAAACGCGAAAAAAATGGTGGAAATTTTTGGGTGAAGGTGAATAAATCATCTGCCGCTACAAACCACTCCGCTCCATAGGGATCGGAAAAAATTCTCAACAAGGAGATGCTAATTATGAATAATGGTTTGTCAGAAATTGATGAGCTTTGTATCAATACCATCCGCACGCTTTCCATGGACGCTATTCAAAAAGCCAATTCCGGCCATCCTGGTGCACCAATGGGTCTCGCACCTGCGGCCTATATCCTGTGGAAATGCTTTCTGAAACATAATTCCAAAAATCCTGAATGGACAGATAGAGACCGCTTTGTACTTTCAGGCGGACATGCCTCAATGCTTCTTTACAGTCTTCTTTATCTTTCCGGTTACGATTTAACCATGGATGACATAAAAAATTTTCGTCAGTGGGGAAGCAAAACTCCCGGACATCCTGAATTCGGTCATACACCCGGCGTTGAAACTACAACAGGTCCATTGGGTCAGGGATTTACCAATGCTGTTGGAATGGCCCTGGCTGAAAGACATATTGCAACAATTTTTAACCGTCCCGGTTATGAAATCATAGATCATTATACTTACATGATATGCGGTGATGGAGACCTTATGGAAGGAATTACCGCCGAAGCCGCATCTTTTGCCGGACACATGGGCCTTGCAAAGTTGATCTGTATCTATGATGACAACTCAATATCCATTGAAGGAAATACAGACATAACATTTACTGAAGATGTCGGCCTGAGATTCAAGGCCTATAACTGGCATGTAACTAAAGTAGAAGACGGAAACAATTTAGACGATATCCATAGAGCCATTAAAGAAGCCAGAGCGGAAACAACAAAGCCGTCCATTATTATGCTGCGGACGCACATTGCCTTTGGCAGCCCGAATAAACAAGACTCTGCTGACGCACATGGAGCTCCTCTTGGAGAAGAAGAAATCCGATTAACGAAAAAGAATTTAGGATGGGATGAAAATGTTTTTTTCTATGTTCCAGAGCAAGTTGTTAAAATGTTTGGGGAATGCATTGACAAGGGGAAAAAAGCCGAATCAATCTGGAAAGAAAAGTTCGAAGAATATTGCAGTAAATATCCTGTTCTGTCAAAAAAATTGAATGATTCATTAAACAATTCTTTAAATGAAGGCTGGGATGCGAACCTGCCTGATTTTTCAAAAAATGAAGGACCAATAGCTACAAGAGCTGTTTCAGGGAAAATACTTAATGCCATTTCCGAAAATATACCTTATCTTATAGGAGGTTCCGCAGATCTGGCCCCTTCAAATAATACAATTATAAAATCTTCTCATGATTTTCAAAAAAACATGTTCGACGGACGTAATATACGTTTCGGGGTAAGGGAACATGCTATGGGAGGAATAATATCAGGGATAGCTCTTCATAAAGGGCTCAGGCCTTATGGCGGGACTTTTTTTGTTTTTGCCGACTACATGCGGCCGGCAATACGCCTTGCCTCACTTATGAAGTTACCCGTAATATACATCTTTACTCATGACAGTGTTGCGGTTGGCGAAGACGGCCCAACCCATCAGCCGGTAGAGCATCTTGCCGGCTTAAGAGCTATTCCAGGGCTTACAGTAATTCGACCTGCTGACGCCACAGAAACAATAGAAGCATGGCGTCTATCCGCCCAAACCACGGATAGCCCTGTAGCTTTAATTCTCAGCCGTCAAAAACTTCCTGTTATTGACAGGACAATTTACAGCTCTGCCGATAAGCTGGTTAACGGTGCTTATATTCTGTCGGATTCCGACGGCAAGCCGGATATTATACTAATAGCGACAGGCTCGGAAGTAGACATCACACTCAAAGCAGGAAAAATTCTTGAAGAAAAGGGTATCTCTGTCAGAGTAGTAAGTATGCCGAGCTGGGAGCTGTTTGAAAACACATCACAAGAATATAAAGATAAAGTACTTTTGCCGGATGTAAATGTGCGGATCGCTGTTGAGGCAGGTATCTCCATGGGTTGGGAACGCTATACAGGAAGCAATGGCGTAGTAATCGGTATAAATGAATTCGGTGCTTCCGCGCCTGGAAATATAGTTATGGAAAAATTCGGATTTACATCTGAAAACATTGTACAAAAAGCAATGGAACTTTTAACCTAAATTGAGCGATTTTTGGCTTGATAGGTCTAACCGGAGAAGAACAGCGTGGATTTTAAACTTTTTATTACTACATTTGGTTTAGTATTTCTTGCAGAACTTGGAGATAAAACCCAACTGGCCACATTAAGCCTTTCAGCTAATTACAATTCAAAAATTTCTGTATTTTTGGGCTCAGCCCTTGCCCTGATTGTGAGTTCCCTTCTTGCGGTATTATTCGGGGCAGGGTTAAGTCGCCTTTTACCTCCAAATTATATACAAATCGGAGCAGGGATCTTTTTTATAGTTATCGGTATATGGATGTTGATTTCTATAACAAGAATTGCTTGATCTGGTATATAGACTTTCAGATAAATAATTTCACTGTGTTATCAGTCATCGACGTATAACTAATACGCCTTCCTCCTTCCGGCCTTGTGAAATTAATTATCTGAAAGTCTATAGGAGTAAGTTATGAACAAAAAAATACACAATATCTATGTCCGGCCATGGTGGTTTGCATTATGTTTATGCTTACTGGTTTTTCTTTTTTTTCCATTTTCTTCATTTGCAGAGGAAAAAAAAGAAAACAGGTATATGGGCTCTGATTCTTGTAAGCCATGCCACGAAACCCAGTATATTTCTTTCAAGAGTTATGCAAGGAAAAGCCGCTCCTTTGAAAGTGTGCGGAAGATGAAAAAAGGTCTTACTGAAGATGAAATCAAAGAATGCTATGCTTGTCATACCATGGGGTACGGAAAACCCGGCGGTTTTATAAGTCCTGAAAAGACACCTGAACTTAAAAATGCAGGGTGCGAAGTCTGCCACGGGCCCGGCAAGATTCATATCGAAACAGAGGATCCGGCTTATATAATTCGTAACGTGACAATAAACATTTGCCAGGGATGTCACATTGAAGAGCGGGTCCAGGCTTTTCGATACAAACCGATAATTTATGCCGGTTCCCACTGAGCTGGGGGTAAATATTTATGATTTGTCAACTGTGCTTTGCAAGTGCATTTAATACAAGTGTTATGGGCCTGTCTTCCTCGCTTTTTCCGGTAAAACGTATTGGCCCCGGTTTTCTGTAATTGTCCTCACAAGGTGCTGCCGCAAGCCATTTATCTCTCAATGATTTTACAACTCGAAAGGATATGGAATTGACATCCACAACACTTTTTTCCAATACAAGTGATAGTTTTCCTTTTTTTTCTTCAAGATGCATAAGTGAAGCAATTGGAATTCCAATCGGCTCCCACCTGGAAAAATCCATTTCTAAATTTTTTATGGCTGCTATCTGGCCGGTTGCACCGCTCGCTATCAGCCTGAAAACAGTTAATCCGAGATTATAAGTATAAATACAATCAAATCTTGTGGGGTCGCTTCCCCTGCCGTCGTAACCGTAAAAATGGACCTGAGTCTTAAACTTTGGAACAGATTTGTTATAAATTTTCTCAACAGGAGCAGGAATTATGTCATTTTTCTGAATAGCTCCTTCTTTTACCATAGTCTGTTTTAGCGTTTTTTTAGATATAATGGATTCTTTTAAAAGGAAAAACTTCTCTTCTTTATCATAGTTCTTAAAAAGTATGGGGCCAAAGTAATCAGGATCAAGCCCGCCTTTTGACAAAGTCTTTCTATAATAAGAATTGTCAATCCCCAGCTTATAAATTCCTTTTTCTTTAAGAATATTCAAATAATTTTTTACCAGTCCCATGATTACCTTATCTGTCTCAACCAGCGAAAACTGGAAATTCCCATGGCTGTCTCTTTCGATCAAAAGCCCTTCCTGAAAGAATTCGGGTATATCATTGAAAAGATCATCATCCCTTGTATTCCAGATCGATGACGAATTATCTTCACGCGAAAGCCTTGCCAGCCTGCGCAAATATTCCAGCTTATCTTCAAGAAGCGGGAAATCGATATGAAAATCAGCATCATGTGCCTGGTTATATTCAGCTATTATTGCATTAAGCTTGATTATAAAAATCTGTATTTCATCAACAAACTCCAGAATACCTTCCGGAATTACAATTACGCCGTATTTTTTCCCAACAGCAGCTCTTTTAACAATGCCATCGCAAATTATACGCGAAAGACGCCGCAGTGTAATACCATAAGCGCTATAATCCGTTATCCCCTCTTTCTTTGCCTTTTCGAGTCTCCTCTTGTCAATATAGTCAGCCAGATCCTCACCGATCAGAGTCATATTTGCATGGGTCTGTAAAGCTACTTCAAGCGCCAAATGGCTGGCGACTCTTCCCATAACTTTGCAAATATGCCAGTATTTTACATCTGAACTGCAGTCAGTACAAAGATTGCTTATAGCAGTTGCAAAAGCTCTGGCTGCTGTATGAAACCCAAAGGAGATAGCGCATAAAAGATTACCATCAGCATCTTTTACTTGTATATCGCCATCAATTGTCTTGGGTACACCAATGACTTGAATGCCGTCTTCAAACATATCTTGAGCAAGAAATGCCGCATTAGTGTTAGAATCATCTCCCCCTACTATTACAAGAGCATCAAGATTAAGCTTTTTGCATGTCTCTTTTGACAGCGCCATTTTTTCTTTTGTATCTGTTTTAGTCCTGCCGGTCTTGAGCATTGTAAAACCGCCCAGATTCTTGTACTTGTCAACAAGACTGTCGGTAATTTCGATAGCCTCGTTTTCAAGTATTCCATCTGGTCCAAGCAAAAAACCGTAAATTTTATTTTTCGGGTTGGTTTTTTTTGCTGCATCATAAAGACCGGCAATAACATTATGTCCTCCAGGCGCAGGTCCTCCGGAAAATACAATGCCGATATTACGTTTTTTACAGTATTTTTCTTTTAAAGATTCTTCCAGGTCTTCGGCACCTGTTATGTTCTGTACCTTATTATCTATAATGTTCGGCAATTGCTTTTTTGCTTCATTATCAATGACAAATCTAAATTTAGAATTATCCTGCAAGGCAGTATAGGGATATGTAAAAATTTTACATACAGGAGGAGCATATTCTCTTCTTTCAACTAATTCCTGGTTAATATTGCTGGTTACCTTTTGAACCTCAGGATGTTTCAAAAGATCTTCAAGGG
>JAFDFV010000049.1 GCA_019309665.1 Deltaproteobacteria bacterium
TGGGAATAAAAGTTCATCCCAGGAGTGTCTCAAAGATGAGGGGAATAAAGAATTTTAATATAAAAACTCTTGAAAAAAGATTCAACATTAAATCAGTTGAGATTATACCTGATCCCTCTCTTGCAGCAGATGCGGTAATAATTAGTAGCCTACCGAAAACTTTCTACTTTTCGGTTAGAAATTCGAAATCCGAAGCACGAAATCCGAAACAATAACAAAAATACAAATATTCTAATGACAAAAACCACCGATTTCCGGTTACTTAGTTTTGGTCATTTTCTGATTCGGTATTCTGATTTGTTTCGAGTTTCTAATTTCGATATTCGGATTTTGCCTGAACATGACTTTCCGTTAATGCACTAATTAGCAGACCTGTTACATCCCTGATTTAAAAAAGTTTTCAGGTTCAGTGATTGAATCGGGTTTTGTTGTATATTTCGTCGGTACAGTTCCTTCCTTGAAACATTCAAATATTGTCCTCTTGGATTCAACTATATACTTCATGAAACCAAGCCATATGGGGATTGCGGCCCTGGAACCTGTTTCACCTTTACCAAGGGAGCTTTCACAATCAAAGCCTACCCATGTCCCTGTAATATAGCGCGGGGTGTATCCCACAAACCAGGCATCGTGCAGATTGTTTGTTGTACCGGTTTTGCCGGCAACCGGTCTGTTTAATTCACGTACCCTCCGGCCTGTTCCATATTTTACCACTCCTTCAAGCAGGCTGGTAATTATATAAGCCGTACTTTGATCTATTACCTTCTTTCTTTTGATAGGAGCTTCCTCAAGCACATTGCCGTTTCGGTCAATTATTCGGGTTATGAAAACAGGTTCGATTAAGTAGCCGAGATTGGCGAAGACAGAATATACTTTTACAATTTCTAATAGAGATATGCCTGAAGACCCCAGAGCTATTGAAAGATCCCTGCTCAGATTTGAAGTAATGCCAAGTTTTCCGGCATAATCTATTGCGTAATCAATACCAATGTCTTTTAAAATTTTGATGGTTACTACATTACGGGACTTTGCAATGGCATCGCGCAGAAGGGTAGGACCGTGAAATTTTTCTTCGTAATTCCTGGGTTTCCATGTAAAATTTTGTTCAGTATCCTCAAATACTATCGAAGAATCAATTATAACACTGGCAGGGGTATATCCTTTGTCAATTGCAGCCGCATAGATTACAGGCTTAAAAGCGGAACCGGGCTGACGTCTTGATTGAATGGCCCTGTTGAACTGGCTTTTCCTGAAGTCTCTTCCTCCAACTAGTACTTTTACATGGCCTGTTTCAGCCTCAATAGAAAGTAGTGCCGCCTCGGCATTTGGCTCCTGTTCCAGTTCGAGGTTCCATAGATCCGAGTCTTTTATTTTATTATTAATTTTTACCAGTATAACATCGCCGATATCGAGGACTTCTCCAGGATGTTTTACTCTTGACTCGTAGTAGGGGACTTCGGTATCAGGCTTTCTTGCCCAGCGCATACTATTAATATTAATTATGCCCTGAGCATTTCCAATACGAACAATAGCGGTATCGTTAGTATCATTAACCTCAATTACGACTCCATTAACTATCTTTCCTTCTTCAACAGGATTTTCTTCAAGCTCCTTCCGGAGTTCTTTTGAAAAAGTTTCGATTTCTTCTTCCGATAGATGTTTAATGGGACCACGATAACCCTGGCGTTTGTCAAGAGCCTTTAAACCTTTGTTTATCTCTTTCCTTGCAGCCTTCTGCATTTCAATATTAACAGCAGTATAAATCTTGAGGCCATCGTTATATAAAGCATCAGGGCCGTATTTATTTTCGACATAACGCCTTATATGCTCTGTATAAAAGGGGACTTTTTCAATATACCAGTTGCGCCGCGGTTTTATATCCAGTTTGGTATTTATAGCTTCTGTTGCTTGAATATTTGTAATATACTCTTCAGCAATCATGCGGTTTAGAACGTATATCTGGCGTTGCTTTGCTTTTTCAGGACTTTTAAAAGGTGAATATCTGCTGGGGGCCTGGGGCAGCCCTGCTAAAATAGCGCATTCAGCAAGGTTCAGGTCTTTAGTTGATTTGCCGAAATAATTTTCTGCAGCAGCTTCCACGCCATATGCGCCATGTCCCAGATATATTTGGTTCAAATATAGAAAGAGAATTTCTTCTTTGGTAAATTTTTTGTCTATGCGATATGCAAGAATGACTTCTTTTATTTTGCGGGTGTAATTTTTTTCAGGTGTGAGCAAGAAAGACTTGGTAACCTGCTGAGTAATAGTGCTTCCACCCTGGACTATGGTACCAGCCTCGATATTTTTAATATAAGCTCTTATAATGCTTAAAAAATCTATTCCCTTATGCTTAAAAAATCTTGCATCTTCTGCTGCAATAAAAGCGTCTATGAGCATTTTCGGCATTTCGGAAAGAGGTATAACAATTCTGCGCTCATTATAAAATTCAGCAATTTTTCTATTATCATCCGAATAAACAGTTGTAATAATCGGGGGGCGATAATCGGTTAAAGAAGAAATTTTAGGAAGATCTCTGCTGAGGTAAAAATAAATCCCGCCGATAGTGATAGCGCTTGATAATATTATTAATACGATCAGGCTGACAAACCATAAGAGTATATTTGTTATAAAACTTTCTTTATCTCGTATGGATCGCTTTTTTAATATTTCAGATGTGCTTTTTTGTTTAGCCATATTAGAACTACCTTAAATTCAACATTCCGATTCCGAATTACATATGAACATAGCGCACCTCTTTGGTGCGGACATAAGTGCCTAAAGTGAGCTAAAGTATATTAAAGTGCCTAAAGTTAAGGAATGCTGCCATTTTATATATTTCTTAAGACATAAATACACGAAAGAACAAACTCTAAGTAGCTTTGGGTTATCAATCAGCACGCCGAAGGCGTACCATAACTTTAGGCATTTTAGTCACTTTAGCTCACTTTAGGCACTTTTTGCTCATCTATCCTATGTTACCGAATTCATTAGGCATAAAATTCTATACTATAAATTTCTATATTATCAGATCCCCAATCAGTTTTCAAGAATCCGTTAACATGAAAAAGAATTTGACTTTATTACATAATATAGTTATTTAATCAAGTTTTAATCCGTCATCACCAGAAAATTTATAAATTAACGAGGCTTATACCAATGATCAGACTCGATTTTAATAAAATCAGAGGCCTTGTCCCAGCTATAGTCCAGGATTATAAAACAGGGGAAGTATTAATGCTGGCTTTTATGAATCAAGAAGCCTGGGAGACAACCCTCTCAACAGGCAAGGCCACTTTTTACAGCCGTACAAGGAATGAACTCTGGATCAAGGGAAAAACTTCAGGGAATATGCAGATAGTTAAAGAAGTAAGAATAGATTGTGATGATGATACAGTTCTTTTGAAGGTTGAACAGGTCGGGGGTGCTGCCTGCCACACGGGTCATAAAAGCTGTTTTTATAAAAGAGTTGAAGAAGATGGATCAATAAAAATTATTGGAAAGCCTTTGTTTGATCCTGAGGAGGTATATAAGAAATGAGTGGAAAGTTAAAACTGGGCATTCCCAAGGGCAGCCTGCAAAATGCTACAATAACACTTTTCAAGCGGTCGGGGTGGAAGATAAATGTTAATGGAAGAAGCTATTTCCCTGAAATTAACGACGACTCGATTGAATGTGCGATTTGCAGGGCTCAGGAGATGTCGCGTTATGTAGAAAACGGAACTCTTGACGCAGGTCTGACCGGGAAGGACTGGATTGCTGAAAACAGCTCTGATGTTCGTGTTGTTGCTGATCTTGTTTATTCCAAGGTAAGTGCGCGTCCTGCAAGATGGGTACTGGCTGTTCCGTATGACTCGCCGATTAATAAACCTGAAGATCTTCAGGGGAAAAAAATTGCAACAGAGTTGGTTGAATTTACGAAAAGATACTTTGCTGAAAAGGGTATTGATGTTGCAATTGAATTTTCATGGGGCGCAACAGAGGCAAAGGTTGTTTCCGGTCTTGCAGATGCCATCGTTGAGGTTACTGAGACTGAAAGCACAATAAAGGCGCATGGACTCCGCATTATAAAGGAACTGATGAAAACAAATACTCAGCTTATCACAAATCACAATGCATGGGAGGATGCTTTTAAAAGAAAAAAGATAGAACAGATAGCTCTTTTACTCAAAGGAGCTCTTCTCGGTGAAAAACTGGTTGGGCTTAAAATGAATGTGCCTGAACCGAAAATTAAAAATATTGTATCTCTGCTCCCAAGCCTGAATGCCCCAACAGTAGCACCCCTTTATCAGTCAAAATGGTTTTCAGTAGAAACAGTCGTAGACTCCAATGTTGTCAGGGATTTAATCCCAGACCTCCTTAAAAATGGCGCTGAAGGTATAATTGAGTATCCGCTTAATAAGGTAGTATAATTGATAATTGATAATTGATAATTGATAATTGATGATTGATGATTGATGATTGATGATTGTCGATTGATGATTGTCGATTGATGATTGTCGATTGATGATTGTCGATTGATGATTGTCGATTGAAGGTATTCTGTCAATTTCTAAAAATGGACGGCACGGACAAACAAGTTTGTCCATGGCACCCTGCCCAATAACTCACGCCTGTCTGCGTGCGGACACGCACAGGCAGAAAAATCTGTGTAATCCGCGTAATCTGTGGATTAAAGACCTGATTGAAATGAAAATAAAATCCGCTGAATTTATTACAAGCGCTGTTAAGCCGTCTCAGTATCCTCCGGCAGTCTTACCTGAAATAGCTTTTGCAGGTCGTTCTAATGTGGGTAAATCTTCTCTTATTAATACGCTGTTAAATAGAAAGCGTCTGGTTAAGACAAGTTCAACACCAGGGCGTACTCAGCTTATCAACTTTTTTCTTATAAATGAGAAATTTTCGTTTGTAGATCTTCCCGGGTACGGATACGCAAAAGTACCAGCGTCTATACAGAAAACCTGGGGCCCCATGATTGAGACATATCTTACTTATAGAAAAACTTTAAAAGGGATTGTATTAATTATGGATATACGGCGTATGCCCGGTAAGTACGAATTGGATCTTATGGACTGGCTTTATCATTATAATATTCCGGCCATTCTTATACTGACGAAAGCTGATAAACTCTCAAAAACAAAACAGATCAAGCAGCATTTTTCAATATCCAAAGCCCTGTCTGTTGATAAAAATGACTTGATACTGTTTTCCGCAAAATCACGTCAGGGAAAAGACAATGTGTGGGATCCCATAGAAAAGTTATTACAGGAAGACCTTTGAAGAAAACAAATAACAGGTACTCTGACTTTAAATCAGGATTTGTAGCCATTGCCGGTGCTCCCAATGTCGGGAAATCCACTCTTTTAAACAGGATGATCGGCGAGAAAATTTCAATTACTTCCAAAAAGCCACAGACCACACGCAATCGTATAATCGGGATAGTGCACAGACCTTCCTCTCAGATAGTTTTTATTGATACACCCGGAATTCACAGGGCAAAAGGTCCGTTAAACATTAGAATAGTTGATGTCGCGTTTTCGGCCCTGGCTGATGTTGATCTGATTTTAGTTGTTTTAGACGTGACAAATCCCGATCCTGAGTCTGAAAAGATTTTGGTAAAACAACTTGGAAAACAGAAAAGACCGGTTATTCTTGTCCTTAACAAGATAGATCTAATAAAAAAACCTGAACTTCTTATCATCATAGATAAATGGATAAAGGCTTACCCTTTTGAGGCTGTTATCCCTGTTTCCGCAAAACATGGAACTCAGGTGGAAGAGCTTATCAAGGCGATGGAGCACATTCTTCCGAATGGCCCCCCATTCTTTCCCGAAGATGCCGTAACTGATATGCCGGAACGTTTTATTGCCGCCGAGATGGTTCGTGAAAAGGTTTTTCGTTTAACCGGTGAGGAAGTGCCATACTCAATAGCTGTGACTATTGATTCTTTTTCCGAAGACGCTAAAGGTTCTCTTGTTAAAATATATGCAACCATTCATGTTGAGCGTGATTCTCAGAAAGGCATAATAATAGGAAAAAGCGGGAGCAAGCTTAAAAAAATAGGCGAGGAGGCTCGCATGGAAATCCAGAGGATGGTCGGCGCAAAGGTTTTTTTAAAGCTTTTTGTGAGGGTGCAGAAAAACTGGAGCAAAGACACTAAGGCTTTGAGAAGATTCGGTTACTGATGATTGTTTCTTTTCATCCCTGTTTTGGGGCAGATAAATATATAATCTGTGCAGGACGCAAGCCCGATGCTGATGATCTTGCTGCAATAAAGGCTGCCGATGCTGTAATCCTGCCTCAGGGTTGCAATGAAGTCCTTTACAATATGGCAAGTAAAAATTGCTCCAATACATTTCCTTATTATGAGGCAAAGTTTAAGTATCCCGGCAAAATAGGCCAGATTCGTCTTTTCAGGGAAACAAATGTTTTACACCCTGAATCTGTGACTTTTGAGAGAGTTGATTCTTTTTTAGATAATTATGGAGCAGAACCCGAAAACCTTGCTTTTGATTTTCCGTTTGTATTCAAGTTCGACTGGGGTGGAGAGGGTAACGGTGTATTTTTGATAACTTCTCCTGAAGAGCTTAAAGATGCTATTCAAAATGCTTTAAATTTTGAACGTGCCGGTCATGTGGGTTTTTTGATACAGGAATATATTCCTTCACAAGGCAGAAGCTTGAGAGTCGTTGTAATAGGGCAAAAATTTATTTCCTACTGGCGTGTCCAGGAAAATGCAGAAGAATTTTGTTCCAGCCTGGCAAAAGGAGCTTATTTAGACTTTGATTCTGATCCTGACATGCAGGAAGCGGCAGTAAAATCAGCAAAGCATTTCTGTAAAATGACGGGAATAAATCTGGCAGGTTTTGATTTTCTTTTTTCATCAGAAGCGGTTATAAAAGAGCCGTTTTTTCTTGAAATAAACTATTATTTTGGCAGACGTGGTCTGGGCGGGTCTGAGAAGTATTATAAAATACTTGAGTCAGAAATTCAAAAATGGATAGAAAGTCTTAAACTCAATGAAGGAAAATGATTTAAAGCCATTTGCATACGATCTTGATGATAAAGATATAAAGAGAGAACGCAATAAAGCAAAAGAGTTGAGAGCTTCACAGTGGTGGAAACGCTGTCTCGCAAAAGGGATATGCCATTACTGCGGAAAGCAAACCCCGCCAAAAGAACTTACAATGGATCATATCGTGCCGATATCGCGCGGAGGCAGGAGCACAAAAGGCAACGTAGTTACTTGTTGCAAGGAATGCAATAACAAAAAAAAGCACCTTCTTCCAATGGAATGGGAAGAGTATTTAAAAAATATTTAATCAGAAATTTGAAAACTCAAATATGAGATTAACTAGAGGCAGCGGGCAATTAAATTTAAGAACGTCTGAAACTCGCGCATAAGTGAGCCTAAAGAAAAAAGAGTATTAATTTATATACCTATAGGTATAATTATAAAAGTGTAAAATTCAATACACTCAACAGGATAGCCCGTGGTCTAAAACATGAAAAATCCATTTGCCTACAGCAATTATGTTATCGGTGAGTCTTTTTGCAATCGCAAAAAAGAACTGTCTGAACTGCTTAGATATATAAAAGGGTCTCAAAATGTACTTTTATATTCCCATAGAAGATACGGGAAAAGCTCATTAATCCGGCAACTTTTTTGTGATATCAAGGAAAAGAATCTCAATATCGGAACTATGCATATCGAGTTGTATGGAACAATATCTGAAAAGGATTTTATCACCAGAACTTTTCAGGCCCTAAATCAACTGGAATCAAATTTTGAAAGACTCCTTAAATCAGTCAGTAGCGCCCTTAAAAATATCAAACTCAATTTAAGTATAGATTCATCAACAGGAGGCACGTTAGTTTCACCGTCCTTTGAGGCAATTAATGAAAAAATAGTGCTGGAAGAACTGATGAATATTCTTTCAAAATATTCACAAAAACGTAAACTGGTTATTGCTTTTGATGAATTCCAGGAAGTTGCTAATTATACAGAAGAAGGTTTTGAAAAAAGATTGCGCTCGTTTATTCAGCAACACTCAAATATCTGTTATCTTTTTTCAGGCAGCCGACAACACCTGATAACCGAAATGTTTAACTCAAATAACCGCGCATTTTATAAATTGGCAGAGAGTTTTCCTTTAGGCAAAATAGAAACAAAAAATTACATCCCCTGGGTTCAGAATCTATTCAGCCGGAAGAATGTCCATCTTCCTGCTGAACTGATAGAAGAAATTGTAGCAAAATTTGAAAACCATCCAATGTATATCCAGAACTTCCTGTTTCACCTCTGGGAGGAACCGGCAAAAAAAGGATTTTCCCCTGATATTATCAATCAGGTGGAAAATGCAATTGTAGAAAAGAGAAGTCTGGAACATACCATCTTATGGGAAACCCTAAGTATTAATCAAAAAAAAACCTTAAAGCTGATCCTGTTGAATAACGGAGCCAACCTTTTTAATGCGGACTCTTTAAAATCGGTTAGCCTGAAAACCGGCTCTTTGGTTACAAAAGCTCTATCAAGTCTTATAAAAAAAGAGATTATTGTAAAAAACGGTAATTATCAGATTCAGGATGTACTTTTCAAAAAATGGCTTCAAAAAACATTATCGCTATAACGGCCACGAATTCTTTTGCTTAACCAGAGTCCATAAAATTTGAAACTCCCTGCATCAAACTACGGGGAAGTGTCTTGGAAATCTATACAATAATTCCGGCACTCTTTAGGAATAACTCAATATCCCTCCAGAACACTTCCCAGTTTGGAGGACAATCATTGTGCCCGCAGTCATAGGTAATCATTTTGCCGTTTTTTGATGCCTCGTAAAGAGCAACTCCATGAGAATATGGAATTATTTCATCATATTTTCCGTGAATTATCAGTACAGGTTTTGAATAGGATTTGACTAGTGTTAAATTGTCAAATGGATCCTTTGCAAGAAAGCCAGGGACAAAAAACTCTGAGGCCATTGACCGGATACTTATAAAGGTTGATTTAAGGATTAAAGCTGCTGAAGGCCGCTTTGCAGCAAGTGCGCAGGCTGCACCGCCGCC
>JAFDFV010000329.1 GCA_019309665.1 Deltaproteobacteria bacterium
ATCGAATGGAACGGCGGTGATGAATATCGGGGTCATATTTCATATTTTCATCTGCGTTAATCCTTTGTTATTCAAGGCAATGACACCGTAGGGGCAATCCCTTGTGGTTGCCCTATTGTTTGTGGTGGTTGCCCTGTTCTTTGTTACCGTTGCCTGTTATAGAACCATTCTTCATATTTTCACCCTGACTTCACCGCTCATCAACTTCGGCAACAGTGTATCGCGAAGTTTTTCGAGGGTGCAGATTTGGGATTTGTTCAGAAACATTTTCTTAAAGTATGGCGACACCGATTGCTCAAATCTAAGGATTTCAGTTTCTGTCGGCAAAATGACTTTAATTTCTTTGAAAGTGGTAGTTGTTATCGTATCAAAAACACTACCATAAGCTGAAGATTGTAATTCTTCGACCAAATGGTTCACAAGCAAGTATGTAAAGAAAAAGCATTCTGAAATTTTAGAGTTAGGTAATATGCCGTAATTAGACTAACTAAAAGCCAGCAATTGAGCAAGTAAACAATACTTCCCAACAGTTCCTCTTGCTGAGATAACAGTTGCATATTTCGGCAAGAGCTTTGCTGAACTGTTATTTAACCCGACTTCTGTGATACTTTTTACTGAGCAATTTATAAAAGATTTGTGGTTCGATGCAATGTCACCACCAGCCAACCAAGGAATATCACCATTCCAATATTCAGAGATCGCCGTTTTCGGTGTTCCTCCACCGATTAATTGGATAATTTCAAGAAGGCTGTTTTCCTCCCAATCCTCCTTTGCTTCCTCCACAAACCACTGCCTGAAAAGCGTTTCCGCCATGGCTTCGAGGGTTTTGTTCTGGCGGTGGAGCAGTTCTATTTTATCGTCGAGACTGGAAAGGACTGAGGCGATGGCTTTTTGTTCGGGGAGAGGGGGGAGAAAAAAAGACATTTCCTTTAAATCTCTAATTGGCAGTTGAGGTTGTGCACTCCCCGTAGTAAAGGTTTCAAAATCCTTTTTCAAATATTTGAATAATTGATAATTAAATTCTTTATCTATACCGTTTGGGCGGATTATTACCATTCCAGAATTAATCCGTAATTTATCATAAATTATATTGTCATTATAAAATCCTACATTCCCAACGGTACCTCTTGTAGTTAACACCAAATCATATCTTTTTAATTTTCCTTTTCTTAATAACTTATCTTTTTCTTTTGTTATGAAATTTAATTCAGTAAATTCAAATCCATTAGTAGTTACGTTCTTTGTATTCAGAAAAAGACAATAACCGTTTTCAAAGAACTCATCCTTTTTAGGGTAGTTTTTCCCCCTGTCGCCATCAATTATTTCAAAAGATGCATCGCCCAGTTTACATTCCTTCCACTCAGTCATTCCTCACCACCCTTTGCAAAACAACCGCTTCAAACGTATTTTCATCTTCATTATCAGCGGATTGAAATTCGCCATCGTAATACATGTTCTCAGGCTCATGCTTCAATTCTGCAATCTCAGGATGATAAAAGTTTTCAAAACCACTTTCATAGCCGCTGGTCAATATCGGTAAATCCTGTGGCAGGGATTTTAAAATTTCAATTAACTGTCTGACTGTGAAATGGAATACTTCTTTTTTACTCATCGCGATTTTCCTGTGATTCGTTTCTATCAGAGCAGACACGCAGATCCGTCCCTACATTTCTAAATCCCTCGAATTCGATGGAATTAAAAATCATGATGAGACGCTATCAATTTTTCTTTCTGCATCATGTGTCTTCTCCTCTACTCAATTCCGCTTCGATATCTTCAATACTTGGCAGAGATGATCTGAACTCATCCGGCAGATTTTTGGTGATTATATATTCACTTACCCCAATAGGTTTATGAACATCCTTCAGAGCATATTCCACTACCGTATCATTTTTCGATTTGCAGATAAGAATACCTATAGAGGTGTTATCTTGTTCTGATTTTAAAATTCCATCTACAGCCGATACATAAAAATTAAGCTTGCCCGCAAATTCCGGTTTAAATTTGACCGCCTTCAGTTCCACCACCACATAACAATGCAATTTGACATGATAAAACAGCAAATCAATAAAAAATTCATCACCGGAAACTTCCAGTTTGTATTGTTGTCCGATGTAAGAAAATCCGGCCCCCAGTTCCAGCAAGAATTTGGTGACGTGGTTTATCAGAGCATTTTCCAGCTCTTTTTCGTTGTGTTTTTCTGTTAAAGTCAGAAAATCGAAATTGTAGGGGTCCTTCAGTGTTTCTCTTGCCAAGTCTGACTGCGGTTCGGGCAATGTCGCCTTAAAATTAGTTATGGCTTTACCTTCACGCTTGAACAGATCCCTTTCAATATGATGAGTCAAAACAGATCTTGACCAGTTGTTTTGAATGATTTTCTGAATATAGAAGAGAGCTTCATTCAGGTTTTTACATTTGGAAATGATGGCAATATTGTGCCCCCAGGGAATTTGTATTAATTGGGCAACAGCTTGTTGCCCAATTAACTTTTCAGACTGCAAAAGAGCTTGTGATGATATTTGGCCAACAGTTTGTTGGCTTTTTTCAATTTTTTGCGAATAAAACAAGTGCCACTGTTTGATATACTTTAAATTCCTTAAAGAAAATCCCTTCATATCAGGAAATTCTGATGATAAATCGATACTCAGTTGTTTTAAAAAGCCATCGCCCCATTTAGCATTTTTCTGTTTATCTACAATATCCTGTCCCAATTCCCAATAAAACTGCAACAGCTCAGAATTAACTTTAACTGCCGCTTTTATCTGAACCAATCGAACTTTGTGTTTGAGTTCTTTGAGCCACCTATAATAGGTTTTATTTTGGATTAGAGCTTGCTTCATGGCAGTTTAACCCTCCCTAAATTCTCAGCAATCAGAGCATTTAATCTCGTTTCTTCTTTCAACTGCCCCTCAAGCTCCGTTTTTAGCTTGCTGAACTGCTCAATCGTTTGCATTGTCTGACTTCATTTTTTCAACGGCCTTCCCTGCTATGCTCAGAACGGCATTACGATCTTCATCACTGAGTTTATCTCCGGATTGAATGCGCACACAATGCGCACACAAAGATCAGGCAGTTGTGTGGTAACGGCCTTACGTATAAGCAGCTCGGCTCCTGCTATCTGATCGAGCGATATCTGATCAAAAACGCCGCCGGTTACAGCCACAAGAACAGCGGCCTGCTCCGGAACAGGCATGGGTTCATATTGAGACTGTTTAAGAACTTCCCTGACCCGGCGCCCGCGATCCAGAGTCTTGCGTGTCTCCTCATCCAGACGTGTTCCAAATCGTGAAAATGTCTCCAGTTCCTCGAACTGCGAATAGGAAAGGCGCAAGTCGCCGGCAACGGCTCGATATGCGGCAAGCTGTGTTTTTCCGCCAACCCTGGATACTGATTTCCCA
>JAFDFV010000050.1 GCA_019309665.1 Deltaproteobacteria bacterium
CTTGGTGAAAAGGTTTTAGACCCCGCGTGCGGTACCGGCGGCTTTCTTGTATGTGCCCTTGAAAGTATCCGCAAACAGGATGTTAAAAATATCGAAGACCGATTAATTTTTCAGAATTCCATTGTGGGTATTGAGAAAAAGTCGCTTCCGTATATGTTGTCAATGACCAACTTGATCCTTCACAATATAGATATCCCTCAGATCAGACATGACAACTCCCTTTCACAGCCGATCAGAAGCATTACAAACAAATTACGCGTTGATGTGGTTATCACCAATCCGCCCTTCGGTGGGATGGAAGAGGATGGAATAGAATCAAACTTTCCGGCCAATTTCAGAACAAGGGAAACTGCCGATCTCTTTTTAGTCCTTGTCATGTCCCTTCTGAAAGATGGTGGCAGGGCAGGTATTGTTCTCCCCGATGGCTTTCTTTTCGGTGAAGGCGTTAAAATACGGATTAAAGAGAAATTACTGGAAGAATGTAATCTCCACACAATTGTGCGGTTGCCAAACGGCGCCTTCGCGCCTTATACGGGCATTAACACCAATCTTCTTTTTTTCAACAAGGGAGAGCCGACCAAAGAAATCTGGTATTTTGAGCACCCGCTGCCGGAAGGCTATAAAACATACAACAAAACCAAGCCGATCCGCATTGAAGAATTCGATCTTGAAAAGGCATGGTGGGAAAATCGCGCTGAAAATCAATATGCATGGCGGGTGTCAATCAAGGAAATCAAAAAACGCAATTACAATTTGGATATTAAAAATCCCTATAGAGAGGATACTAACATCGAACTTGGGAAAAATGAACTGATTGAAAAAATTGGAATGAACTTGCAAAAAGCTAACAAATTATTAATAAAAATTAAGAGAGAGTTTTAGGTTATGGCATGGAAAACTGTTAAAATTGGCTCTTTCTTAAAGGAACGCAGAGATCGGTTTAAGCCGGAAGAGGCAAATACACTTGATCTAAAGCGGATTAAAAAGATTGATTTTCAGGGAAGAATCCATGTTATTGATCATAAGCCTACAAAAACAAGTATGATACTTGTTAAAAAAGGCGATTTAGTAATTTCCGGTATTAATGTGGAAAAGGGTGCATTATCTGTATATGAAGAGGATGAAGATGCATTGGCAACAATACATTATTCTTCATACGAATATGATAAAAATCAGGTCGATATTGAATACTTAAAGTGGTTTTTAAAAAGTCGTACTTTTCAGAATATTGTTAAAGAGCAGGCTGGCGGTGGTATTAAAACAGAATTGAAAGCAAAAAAGTTTTTGCCTCTAAAAATCAAATTGCCTGGGTTAGATGCACAAATTGATATTGCGAGAAAAATTGATAACGTTGCAGCAGAAATTAATGACCTTTCCGAAACAAATAATCATAATCAAACTTTGCTTATTCAGCTCCGTCAGACAATTTTACAGGAAGCTGTTCAGGGAAAACTTGTCCCACAAGACACCAATGACGAACCCGCCGGCGAACTCCTGAAACGCATCGAAGCCGAAAAAGAAAAACTCATTACCGAAGGAAAAATCAAAAAACAAAACCCCCTCCCACCGATCGCTGAAGATGAAGTTCCCTACAAATTACCACAGGGTTGGGAGTGGACTAATATTCAAAACATATCTTACCAAGTGACCGATGGCGAACACGCAACACCAGCAAGAATAGATATAAAAGAAATACCTTTGGCCACGGCAAAAAATGTAAGAGATGGTTATTTGGACATCACCGTTACTGATTTTGTTTCCAATAAGACGGCTAAAAAATGTTGGAATAGGTGCAAACCACAACACAATGATATTTTAATGGTTTGTGTCGGTGCTACAACTGGCAGATTGTGTGTCATAAAGAACCCTCCTGATATAGTATTGGTAAGGAGCGTTGCACTAATACGCCCAATGAGTCCATATATTCAATCTGAATATCTATCGATTGTTTTAAAAAGCTCATTGGGGCAGTCACAAATCTGGGGAAATGTTAAACAATCAGCGCAACCCTGCCTATATTTAAATAAGATAAATAGAATTAATATTCCATGTCCATGCACAAACGAACAAAAACGCATCGTAGCCAAAGTCGATCAACTGATGAACCTTTGCGACGACCTCGAAACCAGACTCAACCAGTCCAAAAAAGACAGCGAAATGCTCATGCAAGCAGTACTACACGAAGCTTTTTCTTAAAGAAATCAATGCAGGGGGAATTTCACCACTGAGTTAATCACTCACGTGTTAAAAATATGTCGCAAAAAATTCTTCGGATTTTAGGCAGACTTGCGGGACGTACATTAGTTTATAAGTTGACGTGGTAATTGAACTTAAGAACGTAGTTGACCCCAGTTAAATAAAAGCAAACATGATTTCACGGGGCAAGCTATGTTGAATAATTGTAAGGATAAATGGCGTAAAGGTCTGCACTTTTCACAACAAAAGGTAAAATTATCTGAAACATGAATCTTCAACAAAATAAAGGCGAGATAACCATATACCAGACGGAAGACGGACAAATGTCTTTAGAAGTTAACCTGGTTGAGGATACTGTATGGCTGAGTCTGAAGCACATGGTTGCACTCTTCGACAGGGATAAATCCGTAATTTCCAGGCACATAAAAAACATCTTCAGAGAAGGCGAACTTGATAAAAGGTCAGTTGTTGCAAAATATGGGCGTAATTACGCCTTACAGGGCTGGCAAAAGCACAAAATCAACCCTGATTTCATCTTTACAGCTACGGCTTCAGAAGAAAAGGACGACTACGAACAGGTATACGTAGTAGAAACAAAGGGTCTTCATTTAATGGGCAGCTCAGATACTGATTATAAGCAAAAAATGTTTTTCCTATGCACCAGGGAAGCTAAATCAAGAAGCCGGAGTGACTTAGGCCTTGCGATAAAGGACAAGGTGTTACGATTTGACACCGGTACCGCCCCTATCAAACTTGAGGAGATTGCCGATGCAAAATTTTTTGCTCGCTATATCGCGCTTCATTGATTTCATGAAAGATGATATCTGGAGAATTCGCTTAGAGAACCTGCCGCGAAAAAAATCGTTTTTCATCAAACAATTAAGAATCTTTCTCCTGTCCACACGTGGATTTGCTGAGGATAAATGCCAACTGAGGGCGTCTGCCCTTACCTTCTATTCCCTGATCTCCATAGTCCCTGTGGCCGCCATGTCCTTTGGAATAGCCAAGGGATTCGGTTTTGAAAAGCTCCTTGAGAAGCGGCTTCTGGAGCAGTTTGCCGGACAGGAGGAGATTATAGTAAAAATAATCGGTTTTGCCCATTCCCTGCTCGCAAATACGAAGGGGGGGCTTCTTGTCGGTGTGGGTGTGATTGTTCTCTTCTGGGCGGTAATAAAAGTGCTCGGCAATATCGAAGATTCATTCAATGATATCTGGGGAATAAAAAAAGCAAGACCTCTGGGAAGAAAATTCAGCGATTATCTTTCCTTAATACTCCTCTGCCCAATTCTTATGATAATGGCAAGCAGTGCAACGGTGTTCATCACCACCCAGGTGACGCTTATAACGGAAAAGGTGGCGCTTCTGGGAATATTCAGCACCGTCATATTTTCCATTCTGAGGTTTTTGCCCTATTGCCTGATATGGATTCTCTTCACCTTTCTCTATATCTTTATACCCAACACAAAGGTTCATTTTTCGTCGGGTATTCTGGCGGGGATAATTGCCGGCACAGTCTACCAGATTATCCAGTGGGCCTATATCACCTTTCAGGTCGGTGCAGCAAAATACAACGCCATCTACGGAAGTTTTGCGGCGTTGCCCCTCTTCCTGATATGGTTACAGTTAAGCTGGCTTATCGTTCTCTTCGGAGCGGAGCTTTCCTTTGCCCATCAGAATGTAGATACCTATGAATTTGAGCCCGATTCCCTCCGTATAAGCGATTATTTCAAGAAGCTTCTCTCCCTTCAGATCTGCCATTTATTGGTGAGAAATTTTGCGGAGGGCAGAGGGCCGCTGACAGCTACAGAAATATCTAAGAGGCTTCATATCCCTATTCGTCTGGTGCATAAAATCCTTTATGAGCTGGTGGCATGCGGCATTATTTCCGATACACGGACGGAGGAGTATAAGGAATTGACCTATCAGCCCGCACGCGCGATATCAATACGCTTACGATAAAGTTCGTCGTCGAGTCCCTTGAAGACAGTGGGATAGACAATATTCCGGTTGCCCAGACTGCCGGGTTGAAAGTCATCTCGGAGATACTTCAAACCTTCAGGGAAGAAATTGAAAGATCCCGGATGAACAGGCTACTGAAAGATATAGGAGAAATCAATGCAACATAGATGTGTTCGGCATTCTTCTCGATAAGGATGCCGAACACGGCACGGTTTTTCTTTTAGAATTTGACCTTCGGTGGGGAAGACTTGCGGGACGTACATCAGTTAATAAGTTGACGTGGTAATTAAACTGAAGAACGTAGTTGACCCCAGTTAAATAAAAGCAAACATGATTTCACAGGGCAAGCTATGTTGAATAATTGTAAGGATAAAGGGCGTAAGGGTCGGCATTTTTCACAACAAAAGGGAAAATATCTGAAACATGAATGTTCAACAAAATAAAGGCGAGATAGTCATATATCAAACGGAAGACGGACAAGCGTCTTTAGAAGTTAACCTGGTTGAGGATACTGTATGGTTGGATACCCATCAAATGGCGGATCTTTTTCAGCGAGACAGAACCGTTGTTGTCAGGCACATAAGGAATATCTATAAAACAGGTGAATTGTTGCCGGATTCAACCTGTGCAAAAATTGCACAGGTTGCTAAGGACGGTAAAAAAAGGGTGATGGATCTTTATAGTCTGGACATGATTATTTCTGTCGGATACCGTGTCAATTCATTACGTGGCACGCAATTCCGTATCTGGGCAAATAAAATATTAAAAGACTACCTTGTCAAAGGCTACACTCTAAATGAAAAAAGATTGCAGTCACAGATTGAAAAATATGAAACGCTTAAACAGTCGATTAAGCTTATTGATAATATAATTGATCGTAAAGTGCTCTCCACGTCTGAATCTGAAGGACTGTTGAAGGTTATTAGTGATTTTAGTTACGCTTTGGACACACTTGATCGATACGATTATGGAAAGCTGGAATTGGCTCATATATCTGACCGGGCAGTAAAACGAATTTCATATGAAGAAGCGAAAGGCGCAATTAAGACAATTAAGGGAAGATTGAGTGATTCCACCCTGTTTGGACGTGAAAAGGATAATTCGTTCAGCAGCTCTCTGGATACGATTTATCAGACTTTTGACGGCAAAGACCTCTGCCCGAGTATCGAAGAAAAAGCAGCACATCTTCTTTATTTCATTGTAAAAAATCATTCCTTCGTAGATGGAAACAAGCGTATTGCTGTAGCTATCTTTACCTGGTTTCTGGAACGAAATGGTTTACTCTATAAATCTGACGGAACAAAACGCCTGGCGGATAACGCACTTGTTGCATTGACATTAATGATTGCCATGAGTGATCCGAAAGAAAAAGACATCATAACAAAAATAGTTGTTAATCTTATAAACAAGGACAACTGATTAAAAGAAATCAGGAAATCAGAAACGGGTTCGCATTATAGCGAAAACATTTTACAGAATTGCTGAAACTCAAAGAGGAATTCAAAGACAGTAATAATGTCAAAAAACTCATCTATTGAATGGACAGAATCCACCTGGAACCCCATCACGGGCTGTTCTAAAATAAGTCCGGGATGTAAAAACTGCTATGCCGAAAGAATGGCTAAAAGATTAAGACCGACTTGCGGGACGTACATCAGTTTATAAGTTGACGTGGTAATTGAAATTAAGAACGTAGTTGACCCCAGTTAAATAAAAGCAAACATGATTTCACAGGGCTATGTTGAATAATTGTAAAGATAAAGGGAAAAATTAGGAAGGAGATACCTGGAGTCTGCCTTACCGAAGAGGAGTTTATGAAACGCATGTGGGACGTGGAGGGGGTGTAGGATGGCTAACCACAAACCATACGAAAATCACCCCAAAAAACTGATCCGCAATAGTACGGCGGAGTTTTTGATTTTCACAGGACAAGCCGGCGAGCAGAGCATTGAGGCTCGTTATGAGGATGAAACCATCTGGCTGACCCAGAAGCTGATGGCCGAACTATTTGCCGTGGATGTCCGCACCGTTAGCGAACACTTGAAAAACATCTTTCAGAGCAGTGAATTGATAGAAGATTCAGTTGTCCGGAAATTCCGGAATACTGCCACAGATGGCAAGAGCTATCTGACCCAGTTTTACAATCTCGATGCCATCATCTCGGTGGGGTATCGGGTAAACTCGGTTCGGGCAACCCAATTCCGCCAGTGGGCCACACAAGTATTGCGGGAGTTCGCCATCAAGGGCTATGTGCTGGACAAGAAGCGCATGGAGAATGGCGCTTTCCTTGGCGAGGATTACTTCGAACGGCTTTTGGAAGAAATCAGGGAGATTCGCCTGAGTGAAAGGAAGTTTTATCAGACCTAAGTTGAGCGATTTTTTGCGAAGAAATGTGCCAAGGTCTTGATGCAGCAAGGTTTGCGAAAATCGGAGGCATAGCAATGGATATGTCGAGACTTTTCGCAAGCCCTTGATGCGCAAGAAATTGGTGCAGATCAAGTAAAAAATCGCTCAATTTAGGTCAGAAGGTAACCGATATTTATGCTACCAGTGTGGATTACAACAAGGATGCTCCGACCACCAAGGATTTTTTTGCAAAGGTGCAGAATAAACTGCACTTTGCGATCCATGGCCATACTGCCGCCGAACTCATCATGCAACGGGCGGACAGCAGTAAAGATAATATGGGGCTAACCTCCTGGGAGAAAACGCCAAACGGGAAAATTCTGAAAACAGATGTATTCATTGCCAAGAATTATCTTACCAAGGAAGAACTTGATTCCCTTAGCCGTATCGTTAACGCCTATCTGGAACTGGCAGAAGAGCGTGCTCTCAGAAAGATTCCCATGACTATGGAAGATTGGGCAAAACGGCTGGATATGTTTCTGGAGTTTGTCGACCGAAACATTTTGGCGGACAGTGGAAAGGTGCCGGCTGAAATAGCCAAGGCACACGCCGAAAGCGAGTTTGAAAAATACCGCATTGTTCAGGATCGACTGTTTGAGAGCGACTTTGACAAAGCAGTAAAGCAAATTGAAGCCTCTATGAAGAAGGGAAGCAAAAACGGCAAGGCGTAAATCCAAGGGCCCCAACTCGCATAAATTCATGAACAAACTGCTGCTCAATCAGTGGACTTGCGCGACGTACATCAATTTATAAGTTGACGTGGTAATTGAACTGAAGAATGTAGTTGACCCCAATTAAATAAAAGCAAACATGATTTCACGGGGCAAGCTAAGTTGAATAATTGTAAGGATAAAGGGCGTAAGGGTCGGCAGTTTTTGCAACAAAAGGGAAAAAGACAAAAGGAGCCCTTAGGCAAATGGATAGAGTTCAAAAGATCAAATCAATACTCGGCGAATCATTATAAAAAAGCAAAAGAGGTAGTTGAGTGAAGTTCAAAAAACTTTTTGACTTTTATACGCTTTATCAATATAGTTAATAACTATAATTCTGGTCAACTAAAAAAGAGGTGTCTTTTATGCTGACATTATCATTGTCCGAAGTTAAGATGAAGCTTAGCGAGCTTGTTGAAAAAGTCCACTCAACTGATGAGGAGATTGTAATTACAAAAAACGGCAGACCTTCGGCTGTACTGGTCAGCCCTGATGAGTTTGAAAGCTGGAAAGAAACTCTTGAAATTATTTCCGACCGAGACATGATGGACGAAATTAAACAGGGGCTTGCAACGCTCAAGAGGAAAACCAGGCTTTATACGCTTGAGGAATTATTTTAGGGTTCGGCAAAAAATAAGTTCGCAATTTCAGGTGTTGAGGCGCTCGGCTGACAAGGCGCGAAAAAGCATGAATATCAAGCATATTCAGAATTTTCGCAACGCAGTCAGGCGGGATGCATCGGCGCCTGAAATGTGAAGTTATTTTTTGCCGAGCCCTTAGTATCCAGAAGCCTGTCAGAAATTCTGCAAAACAGCTATTTTCTCACAGGCTGTTAGGAGTAAAGCATATGCCTCCGTCTTATAAGCTTAAAATGCCGGATGAAATAGCCGATTTTGTCCGGCATATGCATCCTGAAATAAAAAAAAAGATTAAGTCATCTCTTAAAATCATTTTATCAGATCCCCATGTCGGAAAATCCTTGAAAAAAGAGCTGACAGGCTTAAAGAGTTTCGGGGTAGGTCGATTCAGGATTATTTACAGGATATCTTCAAAACAGATTATAGATATTGTGGCTGTTGGCCCTCGACGCATAATATATGAAATTACTTACAGGCTTTTGAAAAATGAAACCGGTCAGAACAAATAATTCCGAATCCTAACTAAAAAGAATATTTCAAAAATTTTACATACACCAAAAACATAAATGAATACTTCACTTTTTTAATATTCAACCACGATATTACGCCTGTTCAGGAAAGCGAGGTAAGAGAACAGTAGCAGGAATGGGCACTTATGAATGATCGGGATATCTTTTATGACACGGCCAAGTTATCACGCCCTGAGCAGGAGATCGTGCTGCGGAAGGCGCATTCCATCTGCGAGAGATGGTGGTTTGATAAGCTGGATTACTTGCAAAGCTTTGCAAGGCAGCAGGTGAAAGGCATCTCATTCGAGGACGCCATGGGCCACTTTGTCGAAGGTGCATTAATGAATGTCATC
>JAFDFV010000330.1 GCA_019309665.1 Deltaproteobacteria bacterium
AACAATGCTAAAAATAACGTAATCCCAATTACAATCCAATTTTGTTTAGACATAACATCCTCCAATGTTTTTTGTATAATTACTTCATATCAATAAACTCAACCCAGATAACAGCTCCAAGCTCGATATCTTTGTCTTCTCCATTATGTTTTATTTTAGCGTCAGAAGTGTTTAGTGCAGCAAAGCCCCACCATCCGGCTTTTGGTGCGGCATAGGTGAAGACACCATTCTGGTCGGCTTTGACAGTCTGAGTTACCATGTAATCAGTCGGAGCGCTGTATTTTCCCTCTTTGTTGTAATATTCTACTTCAACTTCAGCATATGGTACGGGTTTTCCATCCAGCTTGACTATTCCCTGAAAAACATTGCCGGTGTATAGTCCATATGGTTTGGTCAGAGGGACGATCTCAGTTTTAAGGCCAAGTTCCTCATCCCAGCCCTCATCATCGCCAAAAGCAGTAACCACAGCTTTTGTATAATGAACAATATAACAATCCTCTGCCGGTTCCCAGTATGGCTGAGGTTCCATATAAAGCATGTAAACTCCGGGCCTTTTAATCTTATAATTTGCAGTCCATGCCTGATGTCCTCCAACGTCGGCGGGATTTAGTGATTTTATTAAATTTGTTTTTTCCCCATTTATGCAAACACCGAAGCCGGCTGGTTTGGAAAGATCCATTCCAAGGCCTTCAAATGGATGCCAGAACATAAGATCGATTTTTACATTTGTACTTTCTCCCTGCATTACCATCTGGTCTGAAGGTATGACCATGCCGAAATGAGCTGAAACAGGACTGGCGAGCATGACAATAAATAATACAAATACAAAATAATTTAAAGAACATTTATTCATAAAATTACCCTCCAATTTGCAAAAAAAAACCACCAAGGCAAAATATCTTCATGATACGCATACCTTCGTGGTTTATTGTCTAAAATTAAATTTATTGAAATATTTTTTACAAGCAGGCTTCAGCCTCCAGATTATTTGTGTTCAATATATTGAAAACATATTCAGTGTCAATATTAAACTTAAATTGAGCATAAAATCCAAATTGTCTTTGGAAACATTATGCTGTTATCGGAAATCACTGCTATTCACGTAACAAATTGAAACACTTTAAAAATTGTGATATGCAAATACAATCTACAAGAAAATTGTTTGATTCTTAAATGGCACTCATGGCAAGAAATCTACACTTCAAAGCGTTTGATGAGATAGCCTTCAATGGGTTATCTGGTTTTCTGTTTAATATCCAAATTGGTAAAATATACAGTATAATAACTGGTTAGGCAACTGATAATCGAATGCATACTATCACTCGAACCTTCAAATGGATGCTGTCGGCCTGGCCAATTTTAATTCCAGCCATATTGATTGCAACGCATCTATTTTGGATTGAAAACTCTGGAGCGGCTCCAAAATCCGTAAACAAACTAATTTCTCTGATATTACAGGTTGTTGGTGGTTTGATCGTTCTTTATTCAATAGACTTAAACATCGGCGTAATTCAAAAATCGGGGTTATTTGCTACGTTGACTGCTTGGTTTAAGGCGTTCCCTTTAATTAAACGAGCTGTAACGCTTGATGTCCAAAATGTTAGAACGAAGAGTTTAATCTCTCCTGTTAAATTAAGGGTGGGTAGAGAAACGAATACAATTGAAGAAAAAATCCAAAACCTTCAACAGCAGATCGACTGGCTCAAAGAAGATTTATCAGGCGAAATGAAAGTTATATACAAGAAAATTGAGACACTAACAGAGAAAACAACACAAGAAAATACTCATACACAAACAGAATTGCGAGCTTTAGAGGCTAATGTCGAAAAAGTTTCTGTGGGCGGTGTTAAGCTTCAAGTGCTTGGTGTCTTATTGGTTCTTCATGGCTCATTCGCAGGCTATTTTGCCTAAGGCAAATTAACTCGGATGCAAATTCCGCTACGCTCCATTTGCACCGGTTATTTGTAACGTTACAGATATCTGCTATAAATCTCTGATTCTACTGACTACAAGAATATTTTGATAGGTTTCTGATATCTTTAGGTCTGAAATGCAAATCCGCGATCAGTTTCACAAACGAGAACCGAGGTAATGGCCAGATTTATAGGCTTCCCGCCCGCCTTGACATGACAACGTGTTTCATCTTTTGTTTAGAACCATTTTAAACCAAGATTCTGTTATTAATCATTATTGCCTTACCTTGTGATGTATGTTTAAATAGTTCAGTAAAGGAGGAATACTATGGCGACAACAAATGGCAGAGTTATTGAAGAAGCCCTATCCCTTCCGGCAGACGTTCGTATAAGCTTGGTTGAGAAGCTTCTTACGAGCCTCAACCTTCCAGTCGATGAGGAAATCGATCGCCTTTGGGCAAAGGAAGCGGAACGTCGCGTGTCCCAAATTGAGGAAGGCAAAGCTAAGCTTGTCCCCGGCGAAGAAGTTTTTGCCAAAATTCGAGCAAAGCACGGGAGATGAGATTCTATTTCCACGAGCATGCAGAAACGGAATTTGACAGGACTGTTGAATACTATGAAGACTGCCGGCATGGCCTCGGTATAGAGTTTGCCCAAGAAGTCTACGCAACAATTGACCGCATTATTCAATGCCCTGATGCGTGGTCGCCAATGTCCAAGAATACCCGTCGCTGCCTTGTCAACCGGTTCCCATTTGGCGTCATTTATCAAATCAAGTCTGGCTTCGCGCGCATCATTGCAGTTGCCGACCTTCGACGTCGCCCAGGCTACTGGCTGGACAGGGAGTGAGCAGAACAAGCAAGTGGAGCAGACGGCTATTCTCTTGCGGCTCAAGCAATTCAAACTTTCTTTATCTTCCTGGTCAGTTTTGGGGTTTCAAGACTTCAAATCGCCGCTGCTCACCCGCACGGTTAAAGATATCTGCTCTCTGATTCTACTGACTACAAAAATATTTTGACAGGTTTCTGATATCTTTAGGTCCGAAATGCAAATCCGCGATCAGTTTCACAAACGAGAACCTAAGTAAGGATCAGATTTATAGGCTTCCCGCCCGCCTTGACATGACAACGTGT
>JAFDFV010000331.1 GCA_019309665.1 Deltaproteobacteria bacterium
CAAATCTGTGCGCCTACTTGGGGAAGTTATTTCGTCCACGTTCCTAAGTTAAGCGATTTTTTGCGAAGAAATGTGCTAAGATCTTGATGCAGCAAGGTTTGCGAAAAGCGCAGGAATACCAATGAATATGTCGAGACTTTTCGCAAGTCCTTGATGCGCAAGAGATTGGTGCAGGTCGAGTAAGAAATCGCTAAATTTAGGTCATATATAACTTATATTGTGATTTCGGACAATATGAAAGATTTGACAGGACTATGACTTTTTCAATGCCGCCTCAATTTCCTCGATTATAGAAAACACGTCGGGAACGTCTATAATCTCTTGCACCACTTCACTTTCGCTGTGAACATGATGCGGAGCATTGAGTAACTCCGGATAGTGTGGGGCATTATCCCAACGTCGCTTTAATGCCCCATCAGCGCTTTGCCAGTGAAAGCTGTAGTTCAATAGCTGTACATTTGCGTCAGATTCGGCCACATACTCAAATAATTCAAGGGCTCCTCCGTTACCTAAGATAGCTTTAATCCGTATTTTTCCATCAGAAGGGCCAATCTCTCGTCTTAAGATTCGATATGAAGTAATCACAGGACTTTCTATCAGCCGCACCTCAATTGTGTCAAAGCGTTGTTGAATGAATAGATTCATGAGTCATGTCCATTTTGCAATAATGCCAATCGTGTTTCAGCATTCGACAACATCTCAACGGTAGCCGCCCACTCAACAAAATCCATATCATCACCCATTTCGCCATTTTCGTAGCGCGAATAGAAATCAGACGAGTCCAACCCATATTTCTTCTCAAGATTTTGCAGTTGCCCTGCCAAACGTGTTTTAAGTTCAAGCATGCGTGAAATTTCACGTTCCAGCAATTTGTCAATAGCCATGTTTATCACAGGGTCAACTACGGAACTATCAGCAGCAATATATTGTTCCAACCGTCTGACTTTTTCAACTGTCGATATCATCTGTCTTGCCTCATCAATTTTTTTAATTCAAATCCACTTCTGTAATGTCGGGTATGCCCAACATCAGCAAATTCAATGTGAACATATTTTTGTTGGGTTTCGTTTCATTCAACCCAACCTGCCTGGCTATTTCAGCTATCATTGGATTTTTCCTGCGATCTGCCTGACCTCATCTGTTAAACACTGTTTCACTTCCTCCCAACCAATATCCCATAGTTGTGTCAAGTCAGCATCACGGTTAGCTTCTTCAAAATCGACCAACCCTTTGAGAAAAAGAAGTCTGCTATACCGAACACCATGGTTTTCTTCCATTGCAAGGGTCAACAGTGACTCTAATGTGATCACTTTTCTTGTCAGGCAATACAAATCCACAAAATCCTTCTTGCTGCCGCGGCTCCCTATTGACAAAATCTTCATTCGCCCTATGTCTTTTGGATCAGCCATCTTGAGATTTGCTATCCGGCTATCGATGGGCTTCAGAGAAAATTTCAATGGAATCCGTTCTCTTATTATATCAACCCTAACGGACTGTATTATCAATTCCGTATGGCCAAATGTTTGATTGAGAACGAGCGTATCCAGGCCCTTCGATTTTATCGCCATTTCAAAGGAAAGGTGATCAAATTCTTCCACAACAAAGAAGTCCAGGTCCTCTGATATCCTGTGTCCCAACTGAATAGCCAGAGCTGTTCCCCCGGCAAGATAACAGGATTTCATCTGGGCAATGGAATTTAGTTGGTGGAGTAAATCCCATAAGGAGTCGGATATCGCTTCGGAATACATGGTTCACCTGCCGCGCCCAAAAGTATTTTCCAGAAATTTCTGGATCTCCTTGAAAGGACTCTGCTTGTCCTTAAAACATCTATCATTGCTTCCCTGCTATAGGTTTTCAAAAGAAAAGTCATTGCTGCTTCATCGCCATGCTCCATAAGTCGGCTGATGATAAAGTAGGATGACATATCAATTGATAGAGTCCGAAAATCAACATCCCAAAAAAAGGGACGAAGAAGGCCGGGGAGCTCATCACCTAAAGAATTTCTCATATCACACCTTTTGTATGTTACGACCGTGAAAAATATGTTCAGCCCTTTGCTCTGGCTCTGCGGTATTGCATATTTTATTATGCCGTTGGTATCATTTGTATCAAATCTTCTACCATTAAACAAATACTTATTGCTGCCCCCCAGAAAAACGTTAAAGTAGATTCCAACTTAGTCAATTAGAAGTATTTTCAAGATGCTTAAATGCGAAATTCGAATACCCGGCAGCATTATGTAAATAAAGTATCCATCAGCAGGGCAAACCGGAAATTCGAAATACGAAGCACGAAATTCGAATGTTCAAAGCCCGTAAACGATATTTGATCTTATACTGTGAAAGATCATAATTTGGGTTTTTTCATCATATTTTTTTTCACGGCAAAGCGCAAAGAACGCAAATTTTGGAATAATAGACTTTGCCATAGGTTGAGATGTAACACAGGAGTTCAAAAAAGCTGTTGCACAGGTTGGAACTTTTTGAGAATTTACTTAACTTGCTTGCATCAAGTGAATACACCGTTTAGAGGAAAAGGCAGAGGCATTTGCTGCCTCTGCCTTCAATATCTGATCTGCTTTTATCATTTATGGGACAATGCAGATTACTACCAGCCCAGGGTTTTCCTGTAAACCGCAAACGTGTTCAACGACTGATGCGTTTAATGGGTATTGAATCAGTGGCTCCAAAACCGAATACAAGCAAGCCACGCAGAGAATATAAGGTGTATCCATATCTTCTGAAGAAATTTATGATTACAGAGCCTGATCAGGTCTGGTGTTCCGATTACTACGACGATGAAATCGTAGGAGAGTTCGTGGCTGATATTATAGTTAATGATATGATTATTTTAGAACTGAAATCAGTTAGAAGAATTATTAAAGCACATGAAGAACAATTGGTTAATTACCTTGTTGCCAGTGGAAAACCAGTTGGTCTTATTCTTAATTTTGGGGAAAGGAAAGTTGAGGTTAAACGTAAAATCAAGGATTTAAAATAAGAGATTAGCAGGATAAAAAAACTATCATGTCAATCCTGTTTAT
>JAFDFV010000332.1 GCA_019309665.1 Deltaproteobacteria bacterium
TTGCTCAAGAAAAGAGACATGGCGACTATCAGGGCTGAAATAAAGAAGGAAGCTGCTGAAAGAAAGGCAGCCGAAAAAGCTGCTGCTAAAAAGGCTGCTGTTGAAAGAGAAGCCGCTAAAAAGGCAGCCGTTGAAAGAGAAGCTGCAGAAAGGGCAACTATGAAAAAGGTAATTATAGGTCTTGCATCTGGTTTTATTGTTTTGCTTGTACTTATTTTCAGCGCAAGCTCTTCAAATAACAGTAAATATTATATTAAAGAAAAAGCTGGAGTACTTGAGATCTGGCAGGGCAGATATGCTCCCCTGGGCGAAAAGCAGATGATGAGTCTGCCCGGAGTACCGTTGCCCTTATTATATCGACAAAGCAGACGCTATTTCAGGCATGTCGGATACTCCCGATTATGTGGCTATAAAGTCATACCTGAATGAAGCCTTGTTATTTGCAACAACAGGTGATCTTCGCAAAAAAGCTTATAGCCGTTTAAATAACATTAAGTTTAATGATTTAATGTATAAAGCAGGTGTATCTGAAAGCAGGGGCGCTATTTCGGATCTTGATGAAGCAATGAGATATCTTAACAAGGCGTCATTATTGAAGGTTGGTGCCGGCAAATCCGATGTAGTGAAACAGAAGATTGAATCAATAAAAGAACAAAAGGCAGAGATGATAGAGGCTCAGGTGGCTGAAGAAGCAACGGTCTCTGCTTCCGTCAAACCTGATGTGGTGGAACAGAAGATTGAGTCAACAAAAGAACAAAGTGCGGAGATAAAGACTCCAATGATTGAAGGATCAACGGATTCTGTTTCCGCCGAACCTGATGTGGTGAAACAAAAGATTGTGTCAGCAGAAGAACAAAGTGCAGAGATGTTAGAGGCTCAGGTGCCTGAAGAAGCAACAGTCTCTGCTCCAGCCGAATAATTTTAAAGGTTCACGGTTCACAGTTTGCGGTTCACAGTTGCTCAAAGCATAAAAGAAATCACAGTCGTTGTATAGTTTACTGAAAAAACTGTAAACCGTGAACAGTGAACGATATATTTCAATCCCTATACAAATGGCACCACACCTGGCGCATGCCTGTTTTTGATTCTTGTGGTTCTATTTTTCCGCATATATCCATAACTTCCGGACAACGAGTGTGGAAGTGGCATCCGGGCGGTGGTGAAGAGGGAGAAGGAGTTTCTCCTTTGAGGACAATCTTTTTCTTTTTATGGATTCCAGGTGTAGGAACAGCATTTATTAAAGCTTTTGTATAAGGGTGCATCGGATTGTTTATTATATCAGAGGCAGGCCCTTGCTCAACAATTTTTCCAAGATACATAACTGCTATACGGTTTGCTATGTTGCTTACTATGCTTATGTCATGGGAGATGAAAATATATGAGAGATTATAGCTGTCCCTGAGATCCAGCAGAAGGTTTATGATCTGGGCCTGAACAGATACATCAAGGGCGCTGACAGGTTCATCACATACAAGCAAATCGGGTTTTAAGGATATAGACCTTGCAATGCTGATTCGCTGGCGCTGTCCGCCGGAAAATTCATGAGGATAGCGGTATATTGAGTTTTCATCAAGTCCGACTTCTTTCATAAGCATTTTTGCATGAGCTTCCTTATTGTTTTTTATTAACTTATATTCGACAAGCCCTTCTGTAACAATATCAAGAACATTCATCCTGGGATTTAGAGAGGTTAAGGGATCCTGAAAAATCATCTGTATTCTTTTTCTCATTTCCTGCAGCTTTTTCCGCTTGAGATCAAGAAGATTCTTGCCGCAAAAAAGTATCTTTCCTTTTTGAGGTTTTTCCAGCCTTAACAAGGTTCTTCCAAGCGTTGTTTTCCCGCACCCTGACTCGCCGACAAGGCCGAGCGTTTCTCCTTTGTATAGATGCATGGATATTCCATCAACAGCCTTAACATATCCTACGGTTTTTGCCATGATGCCGCGTTTTATTGGAAACCAGGTTTTAAGATTTCTTATTTCAAGTATCGGTGCGGACATAAGTGCCTAAAGTGAGCTAAAGTATATTAAAGTGCCTAAAGTTAAGGAATACGCCTTTGACGCTGCCAATTTTAACTTTTTTTCTCGTTCCCATGCTCCAGCGTGGGAATGCATAATTTCTTATTTTTTTCTGCAAGGAAACACGCTGCTTTGTGGCCATTACCGAGATCAACAAGCTGTGGTTTTTCTTTTTTGCATCTATCAAAAGCCTGTGGGCATCTGTTGCGAAAATAGCAACCGGACGGATAGTTGAAAGGTGAAGGCACATAGCCATGAATGGGCGTCAGCCTTTCGGCGTCAGTTGATAACCTTGGAACAGATTTGAGAAGTCCTTTGGTATAAGGATGCGCCGGTTTTGAGAAAATATCGTTTATATTTCCTTCTTCAGCTATCCTGGAAGCATACATTACAACCGCCCGGTCGCACATTTCCCATATAACACCCATATCATGAGTAATTAAGAGTATAGAAGTATGACTTTGTCTCAGCTCCTTTATCAATTCAAAAACCTGAGCCTGGGTGGTTACATCCAGTGCGGTTGTAGGTTCATCAGCTATAACGAGATCGGGCGCCAGCATAAGGGCCATTGCAATAATAACCCTTTGCTGCATACCGCCTGAAAGCTGGTAGGGGTATGAAAACATCCTTTCTCCTGCATCTGGAATGCTTACTTTTTTAAGCCAGCCTTCAGCAATGTTCCAGGCCGTTTTTTTACTTATATTCTTATGCAGCATAAGGCCCTCTATCATCTGCTGTCCGATTTTGTGAAGGGGGGACAAAGCTGCGGCAGGCTCCTGAAAGATCATGCTGACAGCATTTCCCCTTATTGCCTTCATTTCCCGGATATCCAGCTTTAACAGATCCTTGCCGCCGAATATTATCCTGCCTTTTTCAATCCTGCCTGCCGGCGAAGGAATAAGACGCAGTATGCTGAGAGCAGTTACGGATTTGCCACACCCTGATTCGCCGACCAGTCCGACTATTTCATTGTTTTTTACATGAAATGAGACATCATCGACTGCTTTAAAGATACCTTCGTCAGTTTCAAAGCTGACAGTAAGTTTATCGATTTCCAGCAATTTTTTGCTCATTGCTCCTGCTCCATTGCCCCTGACTCCTGACTCCTGACTCCTGACTCCTGACTCCTGACTCCTGACTCCTGACTCCTGACTCCTGACTCCTGACTCCTGACTCCTGACTCCTGACTCCTGACTCCTGACTCCCTTCTCCAATGAAAACCCCTAGAAGCATAACTATAAATAAAGCAAGAGATGGATATAGTATAAGCCACCACGCCCATCTGTATTGCTGGGCCTGAAAAAGAAGTTCACCCCAGCTCGGAGTCGGCGGCGGAAGCCCGAACCCAAGATAGTCAAGGGCGGTTAGCGCTCCTATGGCACCAACCAGAGAAAAAGGAAAAAATGTGATAACCGGTACCATGGCGTTTGGAAGAATATGTTTAAAAATTACTTTTTGCGAAGATATGCCCATGCAAACAGCAGCCTCTACAAATGTTTGTTTGCGCAGGCGGAGAAATTCCGCCCTGATATAATAAGAAATTCCTATCCAGTTGAAAAGTCCATAGCAAAACAAAAGTAGAGTAAAGCTTCTTCCATAGATTGATCCCATAAGTATCATAATATATAGAAATGGAAGTGCGCTCCAGATTTCAATAAAACGCTGACAGGTTATATCAATAGCCCCTCCATAATACCCCTGAACAGATCCGGAAATAATGCCGATCGCCATTGAGCTGACCACAAGCATCAGGCCGAAGGTAATTGAAGTTCTCATACCATAAAGAATTCTGGCAAATACATCTCTGCCTGCTCCATCAATACCCAATAGATGGCCTTCAGAAGGAGCAAATGGAAAGCGAACATTTTCCTTGATAACATCAATGTGGTATATTTGGCTTTTTATGGTTAGCGTTGTTGGGTCCACTGGATTTAAAAAGCGTGTTTTGACAAGCTTAAGCAGTAATTCTTTATCCAGGACTGAAAGCTCTTTCCAGATTTCATGTCCAGTTGATATCAAATCATTCTGAATTAGTTCGAGTTTTCTGTTAAAAACCAACTTCAGGGCTTTTTGATCTTTTTGCATAACTTCTCTTAATAGAAGCCTGACGCTTTTTGGCGGCTTTTTTCGTGGAGAAAAAGTGGAAAGCGATACATCTACTTCCATCCCGTCATAACTTTTAGTTATATGAGTAATCAGGGGAGCTTTGTTGTTTGCGAATCGTTTTTCAACTGCAAGCTTTAACTCACTTGGGATTATGAAGTATTCGGTAATGACAAGATCCTTTACTTCCCTTTCCTTGCTGCTGATAAATAAACCAAATGAGTCAGATCTTTCAATTGAATAATCTTTTCTTATATTGACGGTGCCGATTTTTGGCAGGGGTGTTAAATCAATTATTACATTGTCTGAAACCGCAATTGATTCAGGATCAATGCTTTCAAAAGGTCCATAGGAAACCGGCGGAAAGATCATAAAATTGTCAGGGTTTTCTTTAAAGAAAGAAAATTTATTTAATTTTTTGTAATCAGGTTTTGTTTTATTATTTCCTGTAAATATATCTTCGGGATAATATTTAAATAAAGGATAATAGGATTTTTCGTTAAACCTGACATATAAAGGAGCATTGTTGCAGATCAGTTCGGAGCCAAGGCTGATAAGATAAAGAATCGCCAGTATCCAAAGCGAGAGATAGGCACGTTTCATTTCCTTGAAACGCAAAAACCTTTTCCTGGCAATCGGATTTTTGTAAGAATTAAAAAACATTGCTGATTTTAGTTTTTCTGAAAGTCTATTCTTGGATCTATAAGGATATACAGCCCATGAAAACAGGATAATCCCTGCCCACAATTGCCTCAAGACTCAGACGTCCCATCCCCGGTATCTCAAAAACCTGTTCGATAATAACAGACCCTGCAAACATAACAGTTAAAATGGAGCCAAAGCCGGTTGCAATAGGGATTAAAGAATTGCGAAAAGC
>JAFDFV010000333.1 GCA_019309665.1 Deltaproteobacteria bacterium
CTTTTTGTTACTTGCCCACTTATATTAATTGGGGCTGTAGCTCAGATGGGAGAGCGCATGACTGGCAGTCATGAGGTCAGGGGTTCGATCCCCCTCAGCTCCACCAGATAATAATAATAAGGGTTTAGCCGGGCTGGTTAGCCCTTTTTTGATAGATATTAACAAATGCCGTTATAAAATCGTAAAACATTTTTCCAGTTCAGTTATGGACGGCTCGTAATAATATGTTCCAATTGTTCTTTTTCTTCGTTATTCAGCTTCCCAATCTCAACAAGAAAATCTCCTATACCGTCATTTCGCAAGTCTTCAATTTTTAGAATATCCTCAACTCTTTTATTTTCAATGCTGAAGAAGGTATAAGCTGAAGTAGGCCTTGATTTTTTTAATAACTTAATCCCATTACCAAAATAAATTATATGATTTGATAACAAAAAATATCCAACAGATACCAAAATAGCCAATAAAATTAGCTGCTTAATTTTGTGTATCATTGCATCTTCCTCTATAGAATTTTCTACCTGTTGTCTGATCAAGAAGCTATCATAATAACCGTTCACGGTTGATCAAAATATAAAAGCAAGAAACTCGGTTGTGAGAACTCATAAAAAACCGTGAACCGTTTTCAATATCTTAGTAACTATTTGCATGCAAGAAAATTATTAACTATATTGAACAATTTTATCCTTCAAAGGTTTTTCTTATAATAGTATCTTTCCCCCATAATTTGTCATCACGATAAGGATATTCTATATTGTAGTGAAGTCCGCGGCTTTCCTTTCTGAGCATGGCGCATTTAATAATCAGTTCAGCAACCGTAGCAATATTTCGGAGCTCAATAAGATCTCCGGCAATTTTGAAATTCCAGTAATACTCATGAATTTCGTTTTGAATATTCTCTATCCTTCTTTTTGCTCTTTCAAGACGTTTATTCGATCTAACTATTCCTACATAATTCCACATAGACCGTCTTATTTCATCCCAGTTATGTGAAACCATGATGACTTCATCACTATCGGTTGTGCCGGATTCGTCCCATAGGGGAAGGTCGGGCATGGATTTGAAATCTAAAATTTCGAGGTCTTTTACCGCATGTTTCGCTGCCATATGGGCATAGACCAGCGCTTCTATCAGAGAATTGCTTGCCAGTCTATTGGCGCCGTGAAGGCCTGTACAGGCTGTTTCCCCAATGGCGTAAAGCCCGAGGATATTTGTTCTGCCGTGGATATCTGTTTTTACGCCGCCGCACATATAATGAGCTGCCGGAACAACAGGAATAGGTTCGGTTGTCATGTCGATACCGAAAGTTAAACATTTTTCATAAAGATTAGGAAAACGATTTTTAACAAATTCGGAATTTTTATGAGATATATCGAGAAATACCGAATCATCTCCGCTTTTTTTGAGTTCCGCATCTATAGCTCTGGCAACAATATCACGGCAGGCCAGATCTTTTTGGGGATCATATCTCTCCATGAAAGAATTTCCGGCAGAGTCAATAAGCATTCCTCCTTCACCCCTGACAGCTTCTGAAATAAGAAAGTTTTTAGCTTCAGGATGGTAAAGGCAGGTTGGATGGAACTGGACAAACTCAAGGTTGGCTAATGTAGCGCCTGCTCTGTATCCCATTGCGATTCCATCTCCGGTCGCAATGTCGGGGTTGCTTGTGTAAATATATACCTTGCCGGCGCCACCTGTGGCGAGCAGAGTTATTTTAGCGCGAAAGGTTTTGACTTGTTTTGTATCTCTTTCAAGAACATATGCTCCACAGCATGATTCCTCGTGGTTGGTTGTTACCAGACCGCTTTTTAAAAGAGTTGAACAGGTGATAAGATCAATTGCGATATGGTTCTCAAACAGTGTAATGCGTTCATGATTTTTGACGTGACGTACCAGCACGGTTTCTATTTCCAGTCCCGTCAAATCCTGAGCATGCACGATACGTTTTTTTGAGTGTCCCCCTTCGCGTCCAAGATCAAAGTCAAAAGTTTTCTTTTTTGAACCATTTTTCTTTAAGTTGAAATGTACACCAAAATTGATCAGTTCCAGAATTCTATCAGGTCCGTTTTTTACTACCATCTCAACAACTTCCTTGTTGCAGAGACCGTCTCCTGATGCAAGAGTGTCACGAATATGGAGATCAAATGAATCAACTTTATCAAAAACAGAGGCGATTCCGCCCTGTGCCTGAGCTGTATTGCTGTCCATGATTCCTTTTTTAGTTACAAGTGCGACACTGCCGAATTCTGCTACTTTAAGGGCGAACGTCAGCCCAGCCACACCGCTTCCTATAATCAAGAAATCAGTTTCAAATTCCATTTTTTATAATTTTACAGTAAAGATGATCGCCTGCGCTGACGTTTGGTGCTAAATCCTATCACGAAACCCAAAAGGAGTACTCCGGCGCCGCTTAAAAACCACTTGATATTCTGTTGTAACAACAGGCTTGTTAATTCTTCTTCCAATTTTTTAGCTTTTTTTGTCTGTTCGATAAGTTTTGACGAAGTCTTTCCATAATTAGACTTTAGTTCAAGAAATTCGGCTGACTCTTTTTTTAAGGTTTCGTAAGATGATTTAATTTTATTTGATATTTCTTTGTTTGTTTTAAGTTCTGAATTCAGTTTCTTATTTTCTTTCTTATAGACCTTGTTTTCTTCAATCATAGAGGCAGCTTGATTCTTAAACGCGTTATGTTTTTTTTCCAATCTTTCAAGAATCAGTCCATCCGGTTCTTTAGATTTGAGGAAGCGGCTGAGAACCCATCCTTCCTTTCCGTTTTTGATTCGAACAAGAGACCAGTCCTTATCCGGCTCCTCTGTCTTAAGCACCTCAACTCTTTCGCCTGATTTAATCATTGCTACTATCTTGTGAGCAATTCCCGGCCCAGTTCTGACCGTTATTTTAACAATATCATCAATATACATGGTTTCAGCATGCACTGCTGTAGAAAATAAGACTATGAAAAAAACAATAAATCTTTTCATTTGCGGTATTCTCCATAAAAATTGTAAATTAGCACTCAAGTTTTGTACCCTTAATTCCT
>JAFDFV010000051.1 GCA_019309665.1 Deltaproteobacteria bacterium
TTTCCATTTTATGCCTAATGAATTCGGTACCATAAAAGTGCCTAAAAAGAACACCCTTTCAAATCGGCACAACTTTAGGCGTCTGTTTCCAAGCTTTTGTTATGCCTTAATAGCTGTTTTGACATAATTGTTGATGGAAATAATTTAATCTCTAAGCGACACCCAACAGCTTTTGCATATTTATTAAGCGTTCAATAGACGGGGAATGTTGTTTGTTGCCTCCACCGGCTTCGAGACGTGCTACAGATGGAGTTTTTGTGCCCATACGCTTTGCAACTTCGGCTTGAGTCAATCCAGCTCTTTTGCGAGCTCTAATTAATTCATCGAATAGTGCAAATTTATTCTCAAGTGAATCATATTCGGCTTTAAATACTGGATCTTCCATCCAGTTAGATACCATTTCATTATGGGTTTTCATGACACCTCCTTCATTCTCCTTCGTGCAATGGCTAACTCTTTAGCCGGTGTTTTTTGGGACTTTTTTATAAAAGAATGGAGAATCATAACTTTAGAACCAACAACCGTACAAAAAAATGCTCTCCCAATACCTTCACGACCTTTTGCACGAATTTCAAACAATCCATCACCTATGGAACGTGTAAAAGGCATACCTAAATTGGGGCCAAATACAACTATTCGTTCTGTAATGGGGGCATAGACGGCACGGATACTAACAGGCCATGAGTCAATTTCGTTTTGTACTTTTTCGTTGTAATAAATTATTCTCCAATTCATATTATTTAAATTACCAAATATGTTAACTTGAAATCAAGAAAAATTTAAGAATGGAGGCGGATTCGATCAAGCTAAGGGGCGCGGCGGCTTTATGCGGCGTCCCTCTTGAGTGACTGGTTGGGCGAGCATTTTTCTATTTTCCTTCATTTCTTAACACACGCAAAATTGGGCTTTAAGCTATTTTCTCAAAATCGAGCGCGTACTCGCCTGACCTCATATTAGCGCGAAAAACATTTGCATTAGAATAATGACGCTGTGTTTCATAAACAAAAGCGTTCCCTAGCTGTTCCTGTTCAGCAGCACGACAACCCAAATAGACTGCTGTAACAGCGCTACTTGGAATATCATATCTATGGATTTTTAGTTTTGTTTCATCATTTCCCCATACTAATCGCCATTCATCCTCACTTTTCCAAACCTCACCCTTAGAATGAAGTTTTTCAAGTATAATGGAAGTCAGCTTTGGGCCGTAGGCTTCCAAATTATCTGCGTTTGGCTGTGCATTCATTACGTATTCAATAATATCTTCACATCTGATTCTTGGTATTTCCTTTTTATAATCCATTTTCCACCAGGGGGACTCACTATCAGGGGTATCCTGTTTTATGAACAATTCGGCCAAAACAGTGGTATTAAATTCTATAGCAACCCCTCGATGCCCATTTCCATAATGGCCCCACATATATAAATTATCACGTGGATGGCTTCCTTCTCTCACTGCGCATGTAGAAAATACAAACATTTTTGCACGTAACGTGCTCGCTAAGTTTGACCAACCAGCTACAGTTTCCTTCCAGTTTTGTTCAGGAAGTTTTTCCTTAAAAGATGCAAATTGCGATGGGTGAAGTTTATGAACATGGGATAGAAGAGCTGCGTAATTATCGTTAAAGTCTGTAACGTAATCCAAAACCGGATCAAACGGGTCATTCAATTTGTCTACGTGTACGAATGTAATTTGTTTTAAAGCAATGCATTCTAACGCATAATCGGTATTGCCGTAGAATCGTATAACATGTTGTGGCATTTCGTGCATGCACATAGTTTTTCTCACCTGAATCCCAATATCACCGACTTTTGCTTCATTCACCGATTTCAGTTTTGGTTCTATTTCTGATTTCTGGTTCTGCTATTTGTCATGCCCAACTGCAGAAATAAGCGGTGCTGGTAAGCAACCGCTTGATTGACTTATTAAGCTCGGGTTTATTGCAATTGCATTTTTCCATCCAATATAAAACCTTCTGGGATTCCATTAAGCCTTTTTGCATTTTGGGGATTTATAGCAATGGCCCTATTATAATCCTCAAGTGCCTTATTGTTTTGACCTTTGCTTTTATAGACAACCCTGCGATTGACGTAGGCCTCAAGATAACACGGGTTTAATGCAATTGCCCTACTATAATCTGCAATAGCATTATCGTACTGGCCTTTCATAAAATAGGCATTCCCACGATTGAAGTAGGCATTAGTTTTATATATTTTGTCAAAAATATCAGCTTTATGATTCAAGTCAATTGACATGCTATAATCTTTAATTGCTTTGTCAAATTGACGTTTCCCATAGAAAACAATTCCACGACTATAGTAAGCCTCTTCATAATTCGGATTCAAGGCGATTGCAGAGGTAAATGCCTTTATTGCTGCATCATATTCCCAATTTATACCGTGCTTATAACCCTTAGCAAACCACTCATTTGCCTGAAATAATCTCTCATCATCAGAAATCTTTGCCTCTACTTTTCCCCTCTCCTTCTTATCCTTTATTTGTGCCAATTGTCTCTTTAATTCCTCAATCTCTCTCTGGCTCTTGTCATAAGCTTCCTGAATCTTTTTATAATCTTCAACAACTGATTTTCCCTTAACCTTTTTTGCCATCTCCTGAATCTTGTCAGAATCGACCTTTGCCCTTATTTTTACCCAAAAGCGAAAGCCGTCACCGACAATAGTCCTTTGCTTGTCAAGTATCTCCACTTCCATAATTCCTGATGCCAGAACCTGTATCTCATCTTCTGTTACCTGTATATTCTTTACCTTTGTGTAACTCTCAACATAAGTCCCTGCCTGTTCAAGTGCAACCCTTTTTGCCTGAAGCAATGCCCTGCTCTCTGCAACAGAGGGGGTCTCTCCATCGCCCATATTGTATGTCCCTTCCGAAACAATCTCTTTAACCTGTGTAAAACCATGTACAGGATACAACAAAAAAAGAGCAGTAATCATAATTGCAAAAATATGTCTCATATTACACCTCATATACCGCACTTCAAGTCGACAATTTTTCCCTTAATCATGTTTTCTTGATGAGTATAATGCGGAGCTGTGCGAAGTAGGAACGGGCTCAAGCGAAGTTGGTTAAACAAATCTTATAGCATAAAAGGACTTAGAAAAATGGAATACAATACCACATTAAAAGTTGCTGCTGAAATTATCAATTTATTAAAATCAAAAAGGTCAACATTGGGAGACGCACATAAAATAACCAGCCTTGTTACCAATATAATTAATAAAAAAATAATCAATGCCGAAGAATGCTTGCAGTCAACTACTCTGGAAATGAAGCTTGAAGATAGCTGATGTTATTTTCAATCTGTCTTATAGCTTCACAAAGCTTTAGTATGGCTTCTTGCAAATCGTTGTTTTTAGCTGCTTCTATAGCTTGTTCTAGTTCTAATGACATGATGGCACTCCTTTTTATATAATTTATATTTTTTGTGAGTTTAACGCCCAGGATGAGGAGCGCGCTGTTTGCGTCTGTCTCAATCCGTTTGATGTCATAGCGGTCGCGCTTGCACGGCATTTATTTTTTGGCGCGCTTCACATCACCGACAGCAAAAAGCAGCGCGACGAAGGAGCGGCGCTTTTTGCTGTCCGAGTACATGTGATTGTTATGCGAAATACTCGCCACCCCCGCTCTTGCTGTTTTTCCGAACCTGTTCATATTTTGCCACTTCTTTGTAATAGGGGTGGCTATTACCCATATCGATTTCTTCACAAAATACGATTTCCTCGTATGGCTCGCTCTTGTTTGCGAAATGACAAAAGATATGAGGGAAGTAATAATACTCATCACCATCAAAATTGACTCCCTCGATGAACTCGTAAGGAATCTTCCCAACCATGTACACTTTAATATAGCCATCTTCACCAGCTTTGTGGTTGGTAAATCGATAACCATTTGGACCCTCGGATAAAGTGCCAAACCGTAAGCCGACCAATATTCCTTTGTGGTATGTATCCAGTAGACCTGCCCGAAACCATGGCGATATTCCCTTGCTTTTTCCGTCAACTTCAGGATATGAATCCATTCGGTTGACATGCCGAATAATCACATCTTTACGAAGTTTCTCAGCTCTACATTTATAGATTTCTTTCTGAAATTGCTTCCGAAGTTCCTCGCTGTGTTTGACGAGTTCTCCAGGGGTAAGGTTCTTCCCCTCCCTTTTGATGAAATGAATTTCGTACCTGCGAAATATTTCAAGGGATACAAAGACCAAACCACCAAGAAAAAGCCATGGCTCGTAGTTTCCGCTTGGGTCATTAGCCCACTTGTAACCAAAATATGCACAAAGGATCAATACCAGAATCTCAATTGTACTAATCACTATTTTGATCAAAACTTCGATTCCTTCCTACGGTTAGATAACCTGCCGCAAGAAGGCGTTCCCCAATGAAAGCCCTTCTTAAATTCCGTCCTGAGTTAATGCGGTCAGGTAATTTTTTGGTTATGCTATTGGGGCGGCATGCCGTTGGAATACCACATTAGAGCCATGCCTATTATTGCACCTGCAAAACCAAGCTTAGATAAGATTTTGTTTCTTGACCTGATTTTTTTGTTTTCTGTCCTCTGCTCACCAGCCGTTTTACCATCACCCATTGGTGTATTGTCTTCAACTACTCTTCCAGTTCTCACCTCATTTGTGGGTGCAGGGAAAACAAAAATAACAATGAATGAAACTACATCTAGAATAAATTCAATGTTAAAAACAATTTGCTTCATTGTGCTGCCTTATTGATAACCGATGCATAATGTCCCCAAGGTACGAGGGGACGCTGCAAATCACCGGGCGCAAATGAAGCGTAGCGGAATTTGCGATCCGAGTGAATTTGCCTTGTTAGCCATTTTCACTTGATATTTTCTGTACAACGTTTAACAAATTCAAAACCGTAATCCGTGAATGAAATTCTTGCCACTTTGTTAGCTCGATTCAAAAAATCATGACCTTCATCACAAATACCCAGCCTGATCAGGTTTTGGAAGCAAATATGAACTTGGTCAACAGGACGATTTAAACCTTCAGAAAGTTTCACCTCATCAAACCCAAGCTGTCGATGGAGCGATAGATTTTCATTATATTTATCAGGTTTAACTCCCTTTTCAAGGTTGTTTTGATGCAGCAACAAGCTCTTATATAGTTCGTGAATGATGAATCCATCTAACGCCGAAAGTTGATTTAGAACTTTTCCATAACTTGGGTGGATTAGGACCGCAGAATCAGGCGACATTGCTCCAGCTATTAAGCTCGCAAACATATCTGACAAACTAGGGTCGCCAGTTTCTGATGAAGCTTCAAGTAACGGAACAATAGCTTCAGCACTTACCTTACCCCTGATAGACTCAACCGAAACACCTTTTTTCTCTAAAAAAGCACGCGCCTTTATTGCTGTAGTCACTTGGTTCTTGAATCTCCAGTAACTAACTTTTTCTTTCAGAAATAGGCCGTATTCAGAAAGAGGTGACAACAGCACTTCATCTAAGTAATGTCGTGCAGTATTTGCGGCTTCTTCAATGGCTTTTTCTTCAACAGACATATCTTCCCTTGTATGCCCTTGTATGGCTAACGCCCCGGTCAGGGGCAGCCAGGGCTTCCACTGAACGATCAAGTATTTGATGCTTTTCACACTGTGACTAATTTTCAAACTCGCTAGGCCCTGGCTGTCGCCTGAACTGGGATGTTAGATGCTTTTTAAGATTTTTAAACATAAAGACCGACTACAATAGATATCCAAGTTAAAACGAAAACGATTAAACTCGTGTTTTCTGACTTAGTGTTAATATGAATAAATAGTAACCCAAAGAAAAGTGCAATTGGCATGGATACCAAAGCGGAAAATTCGGCGGAAATTTCTTTGCCCATCAACCATAGGAAAACCCTTACAATAAGGCCGAATACTGAAACAGCCAAAAGCGACCGAATTATCCATAGCCTCATATGTTCATCAGATGTTAAAGGCTGGATATTTTTAGTGAGAAATATCTCCTTCAATATGGCGAGTATCTCTTCATCTACTTTATTTAACTTAAGCATATCTGTACTCGATACATGACCACCTAACGCCCAGGATGAGGAGCGCGCTGTTTGCGTCTGTCTCAATCCGTTTGATGTCATAGCGGTCGCGCTTGCACGGCATTTATTTTTTGTCGCGCTCCTCATCCTGGGCGATGTCCCCGAGGTACGAGGGGACATCAAGTAATTATACGGATATGGATATCATCACATTTGTAATGATATTCGTATTTTTAAACGCCATGTGCCTTGAAAACAGTACACTTCTTGACGACACACTTTTCCTGCCCCTTATTCCTTAATATACAGATACGCCGGGCTTGTTTATCAACCGAATAAGATCGTGATTCGCTTTGCTCTCACAATCTATCCTTATTTGTTATGTGATTTATTCATTTTCATTCTTCAAAAGTTTTTTTACTTCACGATCAAAATCAGAGATATATTTCTTATCTTCCTCTTTTCTATATTTTTCATATTCAATGTTTGCTTTATCAAGCGCTTTTTCATGACTGATTTTACCTGCATTTGTAAGAAGTTTCTTTTCACTTATTTGTAAGAAATCATCCAGCTTTTGTATCCAATCCTGCATTTTCATCAGTCTGCCATTTGTCGCCTGTAGTTCAGCAAAATCCAGATACATTGATACTATAAGATTTAACTGTTTCAGTTCCTCTTCTGATAGATAGTTTTTGGCTATTCCAATATCCCTGGCAGTGATATATTTACCTTTAAAGTTTGTAAGACCTAAAAAAGGCTTATCAGCATCTACTCTTTCATTTATCATTTCTGCGGCAGTTTTTCCGTGGATTGCGTAGTGCATTTTATTTTGCACTGTTGCAAAGAACTCTTTTGTTAATTTGTTATCATTTTTATAATCAATGCTGGTTGCATAAATATCTGTTACTTTTTGGTAAAAGTTCCTTTCACTGCTCCGTATATCACGAATTCTTTGTAAAAGTTCTTCAAAATATCTTGATCTTGCCCCCTCTTGCTTCAATCTGTCATCATCCATTGTAAAACCTTTTACAATGTATTCATGAATCCGCTTTGTTGCCCATTGTCTGAACTGTGTTCCCTGACTGGATTTTACTCTATAGCCTACTGATATTATTACATCTAAGTTATAAAATTCTACTTGATAAGTTTTTTCATCTTGGGCAGTTGTCGCAAATTTTGCGACAACTGATTTTTTATCCAGTTCACCTTCATTGAAAACATTATTGATATGTTTACCAATAGTTTTAATATCTCTATTAAATAGTTCTGCTAATTGATGACGGTTAAGCCAAACCGTTTCATCTTTTAAACGGGTTTCTATCCGGATTTCGTTATCTTTTGTCCGGTAAATGAGTATATCTGAATTTTGTTTCATTTTTTATTTTCCATTAACTTCAGGCACTGTCTTTTCTTATGTTCGCTCAAACAAATCAAGCCAGGATTGAAACCTTCTAACTTTCTCAAGCCCATAGGGTTTAAGGTATTGCTTTATATCTTCAACAGATTTCTCTTTTTTTAGTGAATTCCTATTCTTAGAAAAGAACTTGTCTGCAAAGCAAATTATCTGCTCTTCTATTGAAACAGGAAGCATATCGCGTTTGGGTAAAGGAAGATCGTAGTTTTTTATGTCTTCGATCGTTATGCCTACGCCTACATGACGTTCGCAGACAAGAGCATGCCTTGGGAACCCGATTTTTTCTAGTATTTCACGGCCCAAATATCCATGACAAATATACGGATTTTTGCCCTTACAACCCAGTTCAGTGGCATTCGTCAATAACATGCCGATATCATGCAGCATCGCAGCTTCTTTTATAAAATCAAGATCCGGATTTAATTGGGGCACCTTTTTGGCGGCATCAAGGGCTTTTCTCGCGACCTGTTTGCCGTGTTGGATTAGAATCTCATATGCCCTTGAATTGCTTTTGTAGTACTTATCAATAATATCAACAGGATTCATAAAACTATCGCGAAAGAAGCACCCCCTCTATGAAAGGATCTATTGCTCCATCAAGAACGCTGTTGACGTCGCCGACTTCAAGGTTTATCCGGTGATCCTTGACCATCTGGTAAGGATGGAGGACATATGACCTTATTTGACTGCCCCATGCTATATCATCCTTGTTATCATGCAGTTTTCGTTTTTTTTCATCTTGCTTCTGCTTTTCATTTTGATATAGTCTCGCCTTAAGCACCTTCATTGCCATTTCTTTGTTTCTGTGCTGTGATTTTTCCTGCTGGCACTGGACAACTATCCCGGTAGGCATATGTGTAATGCGGACAGCGCTGCAAGTTTTATTAACATGCTGGCCTCCTGCACCACTGGCCCTGTAAACATCTACGCGTAAGTCTTTATCTTCAATATCTATAACGATTGTTTTATCAAGCTCCGGATAGACAAATACGGACGCAAAGGATGTCTGCCTTTTGCGGCTCGCGTTAAATGGAGAAATTCTAACCAGGCGGTGAACTCCTTTTTCAGCCTTAAGATATCCATATGCATATTCTCCGCCTGCGGTAAAAGTAACACCTTTAATCCCTGCTTCATCACCAGGCTGAAAGTCAATTATTTTGACTTGAAAGCCTTTTCGTTCAGTCCATCTAAGATACATTCTGAAAAGCATTTCAGCCCAGTCCTGAGCATCTGTTCCGCCGGCGCCTGCATTGATTGAAACAATAGCATTATTTTTATCATCTTCTTCATCAAGCATCAGCTCGAG
>JAFDFV010000334.1 GCA_019309665.1 Deltaproteobacteria bacterium
TTCTTCCATAACCGCCAGCAGACCGATACCCAATTGTCCGCCTAAAAAGTATGGCCTTAACTGTTTATCTTCCACAAACCCGCAGAATATATCTGTAAATACGTCTTCCAGTTCATAGGATACTTCAAGTTTAATCTCTTTTTCTTTTTCTGCGAAAAACAGGACAATTCCTCTGCCATTGTAATCTTTTCCGACTTTCCAGTTATTTAATATCTCGACTGCCGCCTCCTCAACGGTTCTTATATTGTCAAGGGAGGGAATACTTACGATAACCGCCTCTATTTCATAACGATCTTTTATCCCTTTCAAGTAGTTATTTGAGTATTCATCTACATCTTCAAGTATATTTGCATAGTCGTAAAAAAATGCTTCTCCAGGCGGCCTGCGATTAAAGTCAAAGCTTTTTTGTTGAAAAAGCAATTGATGAAAAAAGAAAGCATAAATCAAAACGCAGACAATAAATACAGAAAAAATCAGGATATATTTCTTCATTGTTTTAAACGACAATTATTATTGGTTACCCTATCTATTTACTTATTTATGGACGCATTCCCCACAGCTTTTCTCAATCCATCTCCATGCCCTTGTTCGGTGTTCTACTGTATTAAGATGTTAAGGCTTATATTTATTTCGCTTACGTCATCATCTGACTTAAAAATATTTGACATAGCATCTTATAATATGTATAAGGTTGAATAATGTAATGATGTATAATGTTTTATAATCTTTAATCACCTTGGGATATAATGATGGAAAATTACTTAAACATTAGTCAAGCAGCAAAAATTCTTGGTGTAAGCACAGGAACCTTGAGAAGATGGGATAAAGCAGGAAAATTTCCTTCTCAAAGGCACCCGATTAATAATTACCGCATTTATAAAGAAGATCAAGTCAAATTTGTTGTCAAAGAAATGGGTCAAGCATACTTAACCGACTATATTAATTCTTTACAATATCAAATTGATCCTTTTTTTGAGACAAGCCTCGGTAAACTATATAATGAAGATGTTATAAAATTCTTTAAAAGTCTTGAGACTTCATCTGCTCAACTTATATTCGCCGACCCTCCATACAACATTAAAAAGGCTGAATGGGATACATTTGAATCCCAAAAAAAATATGTTGAATGGAGTATGGAATGGATTAAGGAGGCCCAACGAATTCTTGAACCACGGGGAAGTTTATATGTTTGTGGATTTTCTGAGATACTAGCTGATATTAAATGGGCTGCAAGCAGCCTTTTCAAAGGGTGTAAGTGGTTGGTTTGGTATTATCGTAACAAAGCCAATTTAACTAATGATTGGGGACGATCACATGAAAGTTTGTTGCATTTTAGAAAAAGCAAAAAAATTATTTTTAATGTTGATGTCGTTAGAGTTTCATACAATCTTCATACCTTAAAATATCCTAAACATCCACAGGCAAAGACATCGCAATATGGGAACGGGAAAACCTATGTTTGGACCCCTCATCCCAAAGGCGCAAAACCGAAAGATGTATTTGAAATTCCCACCTTATCAAATAGCTCTTGGGAAAGAGAAAATCACCCCACACAAAAACCTGTCGAACTGGTAAAAAAATGTGTTCTTGCCTCTTCAAATCCAGAGGGAACGGTCATCGATCCTTTCGGCGGTTCAGGCACAACATATGCCGTTGCTGAAGCTTTTAACCGAAAATGGTTAGGCAGTGAGACAAATATTGAATATTGCAATACCATAAGAAGAAGGTTATTAGATAAAAAACATATTGCAAGGATTGCTGATAACAACGAAGAAGCAGAGATTATTGAGAGAAGGAAAAAATTAAGAGGCTAATAACTTCCAAATATCATCGGCAATCAATTTTGAAAAAGAAGAAATGTGTTCATTGTAAGGACTGTCTTTGGTGATTGGGGGAGGATCAACAAAATAAGCACCTTCAAGTTGAGTTAAAAATTTTGTGTATACCATAAACAAGCCGGAGACAAAAGTGTAACTGATTTTATCGGTATTTTTCCTCTGAACATCATTCAAGAATATTCCAACCACTTTTACAGGATGCTCAGCGAATTTCTGCATAAGAAGTTTATCAAGAAAGATTTTCCCCATCCTGTCCTTTGATGTTGTTTTCAAAGAGATTATAATTTCATCCTCGTTTATTGTTTTTATATTCGATTTTACTTTTTCATGAGGAGACAGAATTATATCTGTTTCGCAGGAATATAATTTTTCACCTTCCTCTGATGGATAAGGAATTTTAAACACAACTTTATCATTTGTAATTCCTATTTGAGAAACAATATTGCGAATTAATTCTTCAAACCTATTTCCAACGTGTTTCCTGGCGCTGTTGGGATTGCAAAGAAAATCCATGCCAACCCCTATGGATTGTTGAATGGTATATACTACAGCATCTATTGTGGAATAATCTTCTCTTTTTATCTTTTTTCCATTTTTGATTTGTTTGAGAGCATCAAGAAATAATTTGTAACTTTTTTTAAATTCTTCGATTTTATTTATGAACAGATTGTTATTAACCGGCCTGGCAAACTTCGTTGTGCCGGCAACTACGGAAGATAATATCGTGTAATCTCTTGTTTCAACTCTTTCTGAAACAATATTTGGCAGATAGTCCAAAACTCTCTTGGTAGCATCTGCAAATTCATCTAAGTTTTGTTTGGGTGTTTGGAGATCTTCCGGTAAAGATTTCATTCTGAATTGTTTTTTTAATCATTAAATTTGTAATTTTAAGTATCCTAAGCAATTTTCAGAAAAATAGCAACAAGCCTTTTTTGTCTCTGATTTTTAAGGTACTCGTTGCCCAGAGAGGGGGTCAAGTCTACTTTTGACCCTTATTAATTTTGAGCAAGGGTCAACCGTAGACTTGACCCCATTTCTATTTTTCAGGCTTCAGCCTATCCACCTGAGTGGCTGTAAACATTTTTCTACCAATTTTGTATATCTATGATATAATTAATTATATTTCAAGAAAATTATATACTTCATAAAAAATCCAAAATCATAAATGAAAAATGACCGGATAAAAAAGATAG
>JAFDFV010000052.1 GCA_019309665.1 Deltaproteobacteria bacterium
AGCTGTTGGTATCGGCAGGATAGGCGAAGACGGCAAAAGGATTGCTTTAGAGATAAAAAAGGGCGATAAGATTTTATTCAGCAAATATGGTGGAACCGAAGTTAAGATTGAAGGCGAAGAATATCTGATCATGCGTGAAGACGATGTTCTTGGTATAATCGAATAATAATAATTATAAATATTGGAGGATAAGATAACATGCCTAAAATAATAAAGTATAACATGAAAGCCCGTGAAGCTATGCTGAAGGGTGTTACAACTCTTTCTGATGCGGTTGTCGTTACCCTTGGACCCAAAGGAAGAAATGTCGTTATTGATAAATCCTGGGGTTCTCCCACAGTTACAAAGGACGGAGTAACTGTGGCCAAAGAGATTGAACTTGAAGATAAGTTTGAAAACATGGGTGCCCAGATGGTAAAAGAGGTTGCCAGCAAGACAAGCGATATGGCTGGCGATGGGACAACGACCGCTACAGTTCTTGCAAGAGCCATTTATGAAGAAGGGCAGAAACTTGTTGCAGCCGGAAACAATCCTATGGCTATAAAACGAGGTATTGACAAGGCCGTTGATGTTGTTGTCAAAGAACTTCATAGGATTAGCAATCCGACCAAAGAGCAACGTGAAATAGCACAGGTAGGCACAATATCTGCAAACAATGACGAAACCATAGGCAATATCATTGCCGAGGCCATGAACAAGGTTGGTAAAGAAGGCGTAATTACCGTTGAAGAAGCTAAGACCATGGAAACAACACTTGAGGTTGTTGAAGGTATGCAGTTTGATCGCGGATATCTTTCTCCATATTTTGTGACCGATCCTGAGAAGATGGTTGTCTCACTTGAAGAGCCTTATATACTCCTTAATGAGAAAAAAATCAGCAATATGAAAGATCTGCTTCCGATTCTTGAGCAGATAGCCAAAATGGGCAAACCGCTTATGATTATTGCTGAAGATATTGAAGGTGAAGCCCTTGCAACTCTTGTTGTTAACAAGCTGAGAGGTACACTCCAGGTTGCTGCGGTTAAAGCCCCAGGTTTTGGCGATAGAAGAAAAGCCATGCTTGAGGATATAGCAATTCTGACAGGCGGTCAGGTTGTTTCTGAGGACATAGGGGTTAAACTGGAAAATATTACTCTGGCAGATCTTGGTAAAGCAAAACGCATGAACATTGACAAGGATAATACTACTATCGTTGACGGCGCGGGCGCTCGCAGTGCGCTGGAAGGCCGTGTAAGACAGATTCGTGCTCAAATCGATGAGACAACATCAGATTACGATCGTGAAAAACTCCAGGAGCGTCTGGCAAAACTTATTGGTGGAGTTGCCGTCATTAATGTTGGTGCTGCAACCGAGACCGAGATGAAGGAAAAGAAGGCTCGCGTTGAAGATGCATTGAACGCTACCCGTGCTGCTGTTGAAGAAGGTATTGTGCCTGGGGGCGGTGTTGCGCTGGTTCGATGTTTGTCTGTTCTTGATAAGATAAAAATTAAAGCCGACCAGAAGCTTGGTGTAAAGGTTGTTATGCGTGCTATTGAAGAACCGCTTCGTCAGATTGTCAACAATGCAGGCCTTGAAGGTTCTGTTGTGATTGATAAAGTAAAGAGAGGCAAAGACGCTTATGGCTTCAATGCAGATACAGATAAATATGAAGATTTGATAGAAGCCGGCGTTATAGATCCTACCAAGGTGGTTCGTTTTGCCCTGCAAAATGCTGGTAGCGTTGCTTCTTTAATGCTTACAACGGAAGCTATGATCGCTGATAAACCTGAAGAAAGTGCCGGTGCTCCTCCCGCTATGCCTGGCGGAATGGGCGGCGGCGGAATGGGTGGAATGGGTGGAATGGGCGGAATGATGTAATACACTCTTAATGAACTCATCTCATTTGATATATTATATAAAAAAGCCCTTATGCCTTTCTTGGCATAAGGGCTTTTTTGTTTGTTGTTTTTGCTTACTATTGAATATCTTGACAAATTACAGATAAAATTGTTATTAATTTTCCAACTTTTAAAAATTATGTTAATTTGGATGAGCTGAGACAAAGGCTGTTGTTGATAAACAATAATTGACAAAGGAATTGGAGTATTTCATGAGTTGTTGTATAAAATTCCGGTTAGTTATGTATTTGTGCGTGTTTGCTGTAATTAGTTCTTTTCCGGTTAGCTCTTGTGCTGAGGAAAGCGAAACTTTAGTCGAACACGAGGCAGGTGTTTACTACACCATCCAGAAAGGAGATACGCTCTGGGAACTTTCACGCCGGTTTCTTGATTCACCATGGCAATGGCCTGATATGTGGAGTGAAAACAGCCAGATTGCCAACCCGCACCGTGTTTATCCGGGTGATCGCATACGTTTGTTCCAGCGTAAGGATGTAGCAAGACGGGTTGACACAGACCTGGATAAAGAGGTCGTAGAAGAAAAGGAACCTTTATATTATTTTTATTCTTCAATAGATAAAATCGGGTTTATTAAGAAGGAACCGGTTACTCCCATGGGGACTATCTTCGAAGTCAAAGATGATAAAGAAATGATCAGCAAAGGGGACCTGGTATATATACGGACAATTGAAGACACATCTTTTATTCCAGGCAATAAGTTTACAGTATATAGAGCTTTGGAACCATTAAGGGACAGAAGGACAAATTCTTATATTGGGGTACAGCATTATCTGACCGGCATTGTTGAAATTACGAAAATTGAGCCGGAATTTGCCGTGGCCAGAGTTGTTCAGTCCTTCAGGTCTATTGAAATCAATGATCTCTTAATACCGTATGTAAAAAGGTCGCCCAAAATTATACTTACTGAAAGCAAAAAAGAACTTGCAGGTAAGATAATTGAAGCAGAGGAACATGCAAGTATCATAGGAGATGACACAGTTGCATTTATAAACAAAGGAAACAAAGACGGTGTAAAGCCAGGACAAAGGTACAGCATATTTTACAGGGAAAAGAAGCGCCTTGATCCGAAAACAAAGGGAGATGTTTACTTAACTCCGGTTGATTTCGGCACACTGCTTGTTCTTCATGCCGAAGAAACAACATCAACGGTTCTTATTACAAGCGCTGAAAAAAGTATTTATCCTGGTGCGGATATTCATTTGCCATAGCGATAATGCAAAACAGTTATTATTTCATAAAAAGAACTAAAAGCGAAAAGCGCCCGGGAAAGACACTGGGAAAGAGTTGCTTGACTTTGGTTTCTTATGGAATTATAAAAATTAGAAAGGCTGGAAGAATAAAAGTATAATAATTGCACTATAGATACTTATTATTCAGGAAAGAATAATGAAAAAGTCATTGATATATATACTTTCCATAATTTTTTCCCTTGTGTTATGCGGCCAGATTAAGGCCAAAGTGACTGGAGTGTGCTCAAACTGCCATACCATGCACAACAGCCAGGGTGGGTCTGAGATGGCTGTTTATGGGCCATCTTCCGGAGTAAATCCTAACCCCTGTCTTACGCTGGGCGACTGCGTTGGCTGTCATGCTTATAATTCTGGCACAGGGGATAACGTCGAAGAGATTGGGGGAAGTCTGGTCCCCCAAGTCTGGCACATTGGAGCAGACCTTGCTGCGGGAAATTTTAGATACATTGCCACAGGTACTGACGATAACAAAGGGCACAACGTATTTGCTATTGAGCAGGAAAATAATTCGGACATGTTTCCTCCGCCCGGGTATGAAACAGATCCGGAAATTACTGCGACCAACTTTTCATGTGCAGGAAAGTATGGATGTCATGGAGACCGTACCGTAACAGGCGAAACTACTTCCATGAAAGGCGCTCATCATGCTGATGATAGTACTATTGACGGCCTTTCGACTGGAACAAGTTATCGATTCTTAAAAGGTGTTCTCGGCCTTGAGAATAATGGTGATAATCCGTGGCAAAATGCAAGTCTTACCGATCATAATGAATATAAAGGACTTACTTCACCTGACGATAGTGCTTCTGATACAAGCCCGGGCACAGGGGGCTCTATAAGCGGCTTTTGTGCGGAATGTCATGAGTATTATCATGGTGATGATTTAGATGAGACAGGTGCAAGCTTTTCGCCCTGGATAAGACATCCAACTGATATTTCTTTACCTTCGAGTGGAGAATATAAAAATTATATAAATTACAGCATTGTGGCACCGTTAGCCAGAGTAACCTTGCCCGAAACTCCGTCAGACGCAGTTACTCCTACGGGGACAAACGATGACATAGTTATGTGTCTTTCGTGCCATGGGGCTCATGCTACAAACTTTTATAAACTTATGCGGTGGGATTATAATGGTGATAAGGGTGGTGATCTCGCACAGCAATTGTCCGGGTGTAATGTTTGTCATACGTCGAAGATGGGCGGCGTCAGTTATGCAAGGAGTTATCTTGATTCGGCCCATGGCACACAGAACGACGCTATTACCGGTGTAAGCCGTCTCAACCTTTACACAGATGGGCATTGCGCCCACTGCCACGAGCAGCATGCGAGTATTGGTGGAGATGAGCCATCGCCGGATTCACCTGCCGGGCCAGACGACTATTTGCTGTTTAGTGATAACCACACGAGCCAGACTGTTAATTTCTGTTTCGACTGTCATTGTGGTACCACCCAGACAGGAGGCATTTTTAACCGGAGTTACAGCTATCGCGCAGGTGACTGGTCTGATGATACCCCTGGTGATATTTTTGAAGCATTTAAATATGGCCCACCTACTAATTTGACTACCAGTTCATCCCATAGGCTGGATGATATAAGCACATTCATTAATGGCAAATGGGGATATACTGCAAACTCTAACCCCTGTACAGCCTGCCATAATCCGCACGCTGCCCAGGGAGATCCTGCAAATTCACCAAATAACGCGAAGAGTTTCGGCACAAGGGGCTATCCGGTCTCCCTCCCAAGTGACCACGTCGACAAGTATGTATGGGATGTCTATGGAGATGATACCGGGGAGAAGATGAGGGATTATTCGAGCTACTACCAGGCCCCTTATCGCAGCGGTTCCACCTCTGTTTACGAACCGGATGGCTCTACCACAATAGACGGCACTAATCTGACCGACTATGTCACCTTCTGCACCGACTGCCATCATTATTCACCCACACCTGTTAGTTCCAGGTTGGGCGACACCAACCTCAAGGATATCGATTGGAGTGCCACCGGTGATTATCACGGCAAGAAAGATGGCGGAGGGGGGAAAAAAGCTCCTTATACCGATGCTACAAATTATGTCCTGGCTTGCACTGACTGCCATGAGCCGCATGGTTCCCCTAACTATTGTTATTTAATACGAAAAGAAGTAAACGGTGGTACCACTGATTTTAGCGGCAATACGCGAGCGGCCTGGGACAGCCTGTGCATCCAGTGCCATACCAGTAAGCTGGTGTCATACTGTTCCGGAGATGACGGTTCAGCGCTTTGTTCCGTCTGCCATTCCCACGGGTCAAATTTTTGACCGAGTCCTTACGATCTGAAGTTTCTTCTGGAATAGAATATGAATAGTTTGTGGAATGACGATGATACTAAAGCCTTCTTAAATAATCCATTGCAGTTAAGGGTTTATACATCCCGGCTGTTAGGAAGTCAGCACAGGCTGGTTTTACATGGCGGAGGCAACACCTCTGTTAAAGTTAAAAAAGAGAATATCTTTGGGGATATCGAAGAAATTCTTTATGTAAAAGCAAGCGGAGTGGATTTAACAGATATACAGCCTGCCGGATTTGCTCCTGTCAAACTTGAAGTTCTTAACAAAATGGCCTTGCTGGAGAAGCTTGATGATGCCGATCTGCTCAGACTTCAAAGAACTTCAATGATTGATCCCGACGCTCCCAATCCTTCCATAGAAGCAATTTTGCACGCCATCATACCTTTTAAATATGTTGATCATACTCATACGGATTCGGTTGTTACGATTTCAAATAATGAAAGGGGAGAAAAGCTGATCCGGGAGATTTATAAAGAACGGGTTCTGATTGTGCCTTATGTAATGCCCGGTTTTATTTTAGCAAAAAAAGTTTATGAATTGACCCGAGATTTAGACTGGAGCAAAGTTGAAGGTATAATCCTGTTAAATCATGGAGTATTTACTTTTTCAGACGATGCTCGAACGAGTTATGAAAGAATGATTCATATTGCCTCGCTGGCAGATGATTATCTTAAAAAACAGGGTGTTTTTGACTCTGCTGCCAAAGCTGAACCGCTCGAAGATTTGCTGTCACTGGCACGTATCCGTCATCAAGTTTCTGCCGCAAAGGGGGATGCGATGATAGCCAGGATAGACCAAAGTCCTGAGGCCTGTGGTTTTGCAAATCTTTCTGATATTGATTCAATTTCCACACGCGGACCTATGACTATGGATCATGTGATCCGCACAAAGCCGATTCCTGTTATACTAAAAAACGATATTGAGAAAGATATAGCCGATTATTCTTCAAAATATAAAAAATATTTTGATCGGAATACCGATGGCCATATGGAATGCCTTGATACAGCGCCTCGATGGGGTATCTGGCCGAAATATGGCACAATATCATTTGGACGAAGTGTAAAAGAAGCAAAAATAGTTACAGATATAGCAGATCATACAATACGCGCAATTCAGCTTGGCGAGGCCATAGGAGGTTGGAGCCCATTACCGGAAAAAGACATTTTCCACATGGAATACTGGACATTGCAACAGGCTAAATTAAAGAAAAAAGAGAGTTATCTTGAATTGCAGGGCAAGATAGCCCTGATAACAGGCGCTGCCGGCGGGATTGGTAGAGCCTGCGCAGAAGCGTTATCTGAGCAAGGCGCAGTTATTGTTGGGCTTGATATTAATCCTGAGATTGCAGAGATATTTAATCAGCAGGATCGGGCAGGATTGACTTGCGATGTCTCTGATGATAAGGCCGTGCAGGAAGCGGTTGAGTTTATTGTTCGGAGTTTTGGAGGTCTTGATATTCTGGTGACCAATGCAGGAATATTTCCTGCCAGCCGGAGTATTGAGGAAATGGATGCTGAAACCTGGAATCGAAGCATGGAAATAAATTTAACCAGCCATCAGAGATTGTTAAAATCATGCATACCTTATCTTAAACAGGGCATTGATCCTGCGGTTATTTTTATAGCTTCCAAAAACGTTCCAGCTCCGGGGCCTGGCGCTTCCGCCTATTCGGTTGCCAAGGCCGGCCTGACTCAGCTCGCCCGTATAGCTGCAATGGAATTGGCCGTTTTTGGCATTCGTGTTAATATAGTTCATCCGGATGCTGTTTTTGACACAGGAATTTGGACTCAGGAAGTGCTGGAGGGTCGGGCTAAGCATTACGGGCTGACAGTTGCAGAATATAAGACTAAAAATCTTTTGAAAACAGAAGTGACATCAAAAGATGTTGCCGCTATGGTCTGTGCTATGGCCGGCAGAGCTTTTGCGAAGACAACAGGCGCTCAAGTACCGATTGATGGTGGCAACGAAAGAGTTATTTAAATAGAGAGGAGATGTATATATGCCGGATGTCGATGAAATAAAAGAGGCGAAAAAGTTTCATACAGATGTTCCTTATAAAACAGAGGGTTTTTTCCTCAAAGGCTCAAATTCACTTGACTGGGGTATGAAAAACCGGCTTGCCCGGATTTTTAATCCAAAATCCGGCCGTACTGTTATGCTGGCTATTGACCACGGATATTTTCAGGGTCCGACTACCGGTCTGGAAAGAGTTGATATCAATATTCTTCCTCTTGCCCCTTATGCCGACACACTCATGCTTACCCGTGGGATTTTGAGAAGCATTGTGCCTCCTTCGTTTACAAAATCCATTGTTCTAAGGGTTTCAGGTGGAACCAGTATTTTGAAAGAACTATCCAATGAGGCAATTGCTGTTGGTATAGAGGAGTCGATACGTCTTAATGCCTGTGCAATGGCTGTCCAGGTATTCATAGGCGGTGAGTATGAAAAAGAGTCAATTATCAATATGACCCGTATGGTTGATATGGGGACGCGCTATGGGATTCCTACCCTGGCAGTTACTGCGGTTGGAAGGGATATGAACCGCGATGCCCGTTATTTCAGACTTGCAACAAGAATTTGTGCCGAACTTGGCGCGCATTACATTAAAACATATTATATTGAAGATGGTTTTGAAACCGTCACATCTTCCTGCCCTGTCCCCATTGTAATGGCTGGTGGCAAGAAGCTTCCTGAGTTGGATGCCCTTACAATGGCTTACAGGGCGATTCAGGAAGGAGCGAGCGGCGTAGATATGGGAAGAAATATATTCCAGTCTGAGTCACCAATCGCAATGATACAGGCTGTTGGAGCCGTAGTCCACGATAATGAGACTCCAGAAAAGGCTTTTGAGCTTTATAATACATTAAAAAATCGTAACACTTAGGAACGGGGACGAAATAACTTCCCCAAATCTATGCGCCTACTTGGGGAAGTTATTTCGTCCCCATTCGTTAGCTTTTTGAAAAATAATTTTCAAAAAGCTAACGCGCTACTTTTTTGTAATTTTATAACGCCTCAATAATTACTTTCTGCGTGCTCACAAGCGATTCTCCCACAAAGCGCACAAAAGCTTCCAGATCACCTTTATCCGCTTTGGCAAGTGTATCCAGATAAAGTCTGCGCCTTTTGGTAGTCCCTACAAAGCAATGCAGGTTTGAGAATACCGCCTTGTTTTGCTTTGTAAACACCTGATTTTTCGCCATGTGCTTCCAGAAGCCATGATATGTAACCTATTGAAATTA
>JAFDFV010000053.1 GCA_019309665.1 Deltaproteobacteria bacterium
TCGGACTGATAAGAACGAAGCGCCATGACAAAGATTGAAAAAACAGAGAGAATAAACAAGACTATGGTGTCATTATGTTGCTCTTGGCTCTTGCACGGTAAAATATTACGGATTGCGACATGGCACGTCCACTCAGAATAGAGTACCCTGAAGAAAAGGGTCAAGCCGCCTATGTTTAGTTTAACCCTTGGTGATAAGCGATAAGAGTAAAATGTAGATATGACCCTATCGCCAAAGAGTTTCGAGGATTAAAAAAATCTGATGTAAATAAAAAGGATTGCGGTAAAAATATATTAAAATCGGTTGACATAAGCGTAAATGCGGTGTACACATAAAGTGTACTATTAATTATGGAGGCCATTATGTTGGAAGTCAATGTTAAGGATGCCCGTAGCAATTTTAGTTCATTGCTTGATAAAGTTGAGCGAGGCGAGGAGATTATTATAAAACGTCATGGTAAAAAGATCGCATGTCTTGTTTCATTAGGTGTCAAAGACCGGCTCCCAAGGCTTAATAAATTTCGATCTTCTGTTAAGATAACCGGAAAACCATTGAGCAAAGTTGTGACTGATTTAAGAGATGGGGAGCGGTACTGATGGTATATTTTGATACAAGTGTTTTAGTTGCCTATTATTGCCCTGAACCTATTAGTGGGCAGGTAGAAAAGAAGATAAGAAAGATAAAACAACCGGCAATCAGCCCATTGACTGAAGTAGAGTTTGTTTCGGCAATTTCAAGAAAAATCCGGGAAAAGGGTTTGTCCCGGGAAGATGGCAATAGAGTAATTGGTCGATTTCAGTCACACATTAAAAATAGATTGTTCAGATGGATTCCAGTTGAACACCAGCATTTTCAAATGGCAAAAAACTGGATCTCTCAATTCAATACCCCTCTCAGGACATTAGATGCTCTCCATCTTGCTATTACGTCCATAAACAATTTAAATTTATTTACTGCGGATTTCAAACTTGCAGAATCAGCAAGGCTTTTTGGAGTTGAAGTGTCCATGATTGGGAACACATAACGGGCCTGCTTTTGCCTTTTGAATGACGCATTGCGCAAATGGTTATGCAAAAAATCTTGAAGCGGAGATCTGGTAAAGACCGTTCTCTCTTTTTTCGGCAATATTCTCCTGTCTGACAACCTGAACAAAAGAAATGCCTCCCAATGTATTCCTGTTCTTGCGATGATGATAATCTATGACTGAACGGGAAAGTTTAGCTTCAACCATTAACCATGGCTCCTTGTCCCGCAGTATCAGGAAATCGGTTTCCCTGCCATCACGGTCGCGTAGAAAATGCAAGTCAAAATTGCCGATTCCTGCATCTGTCCAAAGTTCCAAAAGCGTTTTAAGCTCAACCGCTATATAGTTTTCAAATTGTGCAGCAGGATCATTTATTCTTGTCCAGTCAAAAAAATACACTTTGTTTTCCTTGGTCAGGGATCGGGCAATTTTTTTAGAATATGGCGAAATCCTGAATATCAAGTATCCCAGTTCCATAGCCTTCAGGTAGTTGGAGACTGTGGCAAAACTGCATTTAATATTTGCAGTCAAGGAATTTATAGATAAAGGCGAAGCAATTTTTGAGGGAAGCAGGTACATGAGAGTGGCAATATTTTCAAGCTCCTGAATCCTGGTCAAATCCCTCATGTCTTCGCGAATAAGTCTGTCAACATAGTCAGTTCGCCACTTGTTGTGAAAACGAACAGAAGTAGAAAGCAGGGGTTCCGGGAATCCACTAAACCGCAACAATGCGGAAAGCTCTTTTTCTTTATATGTTGGGTGATCCAGTTTTTGCATTATCCAGTCGTCTGCATCTGCCGGAGGCTCAAGAAAAGATTTGCCTGTCAGTTCTCTTAAGGTAACAGGATTCAGACGAAAGGTAAAATATCTGCCTGCCAGACTGTCGCCGCTTTTACGCATCATATCAAGCCTGGCAGATCCGGTAACTATAAAGCCGTTTTCTTCTCCAAAAGAATCAAAAAAATCTTTCAGGACATTTTTCCATTCAGGATACTTGTGAATTTCATCCATACATAGCCATCGCCTTCCATTTGATGGCTTTACATTGTATAATTCTCGAACGAAAAAATGATAGTCAGCTATATACCGGTCCCTTGTTTTACGGTCATCCCAGTTATAATAAAGCTTCAGGCAGTTCTGTTTTTTGAGGAATTCCTTTGCAGCAGTTGTCTTTCCGGTTTGCCGAGGGCCGATAATAAAACGCATCTGCCGCCCGAAATCTCTGGAAAAGGCGATTTTGCTGATATGTCGTTTAATCATCATTTGGATGATTTATATTGTTTCAAGGGAAGAATCAAGGCTTTTTTTGATAACACATTAAATTTGCCATGGCAAATTTAACTACATATAAAATATTGTCTATTCTCGTTTCGGTAAGTTATGGTGGTGGTTGTGGGGACTACAGGGGCAGTACAGGGATAGAGACGCAAAGCTATGGGATGCTGGTGAAAGGTTGATATATGGCCTCATTTGTTCGATGAAGAGCCATAACACGAAAAAAAGAAGAAGCAAAAATGCAAAGGAACGTAACAAATGTCTCAGGGATAGTTTACACTTCAAATAGGCCTGCAGGTTCACCTTTTAAGCGTTCTATTCGGACTCCTTTCAGCCTGCATAAGAAAAATCAGGAAAAATATGGAAAACATTCCTGACTGAACAAAAAATATTCTTTACTTTCATAAAAACAGCGTACTGCATGATAAGTTCAAAAAATCTTAAGATTGGAATGAAGGTACGTTTCGTGGAAGAATTAGGAGAAAAGGGGGCCCAGGCCAGCACCGTGAAAGTTAAATAGGAAACATAAGGAGTATAAAATGTCCCCCTTGTCCCGCATCATACTGATTTGCAAAATGGACGTCACCAAACTTCCGCAACGCCATCAAAGTTGAGATGACAGTAATACTTTCAAGCCGGCAATTTTGACCAAACCCCGATGATACCCGCGCGGAAAAAGTCTCTCAAGCTCGTCCAGTTCGATCTGATTCGCCTCACAGCACTCGTATAATGTTGGAACGGAATTATTTTTTTTGAAGTTATCTCGGAGATAATAAATTAGTTTCCAGTGCTTATCGGTCAATCCGCCCTCTATTTCATCTGCCCCGTGTATAGCAAAATTCTCATCCCATTCCAAAGGATCTGCCAAAAATCCAACCACATCTACTCGATAAAGCTTTTCCTTTGGTTTAGGCCGTGCTTTTTCATAATCGGCTTTCAGCCAGGATACGGCCGTCTCTCCACCATAATAATTCACGATACGATCCCTATAAGTTATGCCTGCAAGCTTACAGGCGCCTCTCATATATCCTGTTGGGAAAAGCTCTTTCATGCCTTTAATTGACAATCCATTTGCCCTGCAGGTTTCATATACCAAAGGGCACACCCCTTTTTGCTTAAAAGAGTCTCTAACAAAACGAATAACTTTCCAATGATTCTCGGTCAAGCCATTGGGTATATAAAGGTTTGGCGCTGTTCCAATTGCAAAGTTTTCATCCCATTCCTCGAAATTACTCAGAAAATTTTGATCATCAACATTATAATTCTTACCATGAAATGAAAAAATCTTCATCCTAAACTCCTTTCTCGCAGGCCTGATAATCAATACAAGGAGTTGACCAGTTGATCTCAAAAGCCCCAAGACTGCAAAATTTAAGTAATAATATTAAATACATTTTAAAACATATTTATTTTTCCCTGTTATTTTTACTTATTAATAAAAATATTATATGTCAACATTTTGTTGAAGTATTTTTTCTGTTGATATGAATAGAAATCTCAACGCGATGCTGACCGGCTGGGGTTGAGTGCCAGCAAAATTCCAGTCGGCGTCCAGCACCTAATCAACTACGACATCAAATACCGCAAATTTTATACAATGCTATCTCCCCACTCTTTAGAGAGATCATGTTCAATTTTCAGGTGGTCGAGAACCCTTGCAATTACAGTATCAACAAGGTCAGAAATGTTTTGCGGGTTTGAATAAAACGAGGGGGATGGAGGCATGATGGTTGCGCCGGCCTTGGTTGCCACATACATGTTCTTCAAATGGATAATGTTTAAAGGAGTCTCCCGTGGCAACAGGATCAACGGACGCTTTTCTTTGAGATTTACATCAGCAGCCCTGTGAATGAGGTTGTCTGCTATACCGGCTGCAATTGCTCTAAGTGTTTTCATCGAGCATGGGGCAATAACCATGCCGTCATTCCTGAATGACCCGCTTGCAGGGACAACTTTCGGGACGCTCATTAGTTTATAAGTTTCTATTTTTTTAGACTCCGGCAACATCTGCCGGAGCTACAGGGCAGGCAGGATTAACCCTCCAGAGGCGGGCAAGTATGATTTTCAGGATTATTTTTCGCATTATGTGGTACTAAGCTTATGAAAGAGTGATTTGCCAGACGTCCTTGCTGATCCGGTCCATGCTAATTCCAATGTCCATAAATGCAGATATTTTTTTGCAACATCGGGGCAAACCTTACAAACTTACTATTTGTTTTTTGATCAACAAGTTGTTATAAATGAGATATTTGCACGGCTTCTGAGGCTGGAATCTGATTGGCAGGTTCTTAAAGAGCGGGATATTGAGTTGGAAGAAGAGGCTCAAAAGGCTGATGAAACGAGTCTTTTCGACCAGTTGGATAAACTTGAAAGGGATGAGATCGAAGATATCGATCTGGCGTTGTGCAGAGTTGCCGCGGGGAGTTACGGGATCTGTGAAAGCTGCGAGAAGCTGATCTCGTTGAAACGGCTGGAAGCACTCCCGGCCACTCTCCTGTGCCGCAGATGCGCTCGAAGGTATGGGGAAAAACAAAAAAAGCTACCTCGCGCCAGGGAGGTGATTACCTGTGCGGAACTGCCGGATGAATACAAGAATCTGACCAACGAAGAACTGCAGATGGTGATTCTTGAGCATCTCCGCAATGACGGTAGAGTCGATCGGGAAGAACTCGAAGTCTCTTGCCGGAACGGAGTAGTTTACCTGGAAGGTGTTGTACCAAGCGAGAACGAGCACCAGATTCTGTTGCGAATCCTGACCGACCTTATGGGCTTTGCATCTGTTGTCGATCTCCTGGAAATCAATGAATTGATATGGGAACGGGATGACCGCGCTCGAGGCAAAGCGGCTTTTAGACCCAGTGCCGATGTAAATGAAATCAGCGATGATGTGTTTGAATCCCAGGAAAAGGAAAGCCCCTACATGTTTTCCGACCGGCCGCCGGCGGAAAAAGAATGATGACCTACGAGGAGGAAATACGATGAAAATTCCATTGCAGATTACTGCCCGTAACTTTGATCTTACCGAGACAATCGAAGACGCGATTCGCGAGAAAGCGCGAAAATTAGACCTCTTTTATGACCAGATCATGAGATGCAGAGTGCTGGTTGAGGCTCCTCATCGGCATCATCATAAGGGAGTATTGTTCAATACGCGGATCGAAATAACGGTACCTGGTAGAGAGATAGTGATAAAAAAAGAGCCCCATGAAGATCTTTATGTTTCCATAGGAGATGCCTTCCGTGCGGCACAAGCTCAGATTAAAGATTATGATAGAGAGCGGCGCAGGAAAGTTAAATACCATGAAGAAATGCCTCGCGCCATTGTCAGCTCACTCTTTCCGGAAAGAGGTTACGGCTTTTTGGCCACACCGGACGGTCGAGAGTTTTATTTTCATAAAAACAGCGTACTGGATGATAAGTTCAAAGTTCTTAAGGTTGGAATGAAGGTACGTTTCGTGGAAGAATTAGGAGAAAAGGGAGCCCAGGCCAGCACCGTAAAAATTAAATAGGAAATATGGGGGGTATAGGCACGCCCAGGGTAGAGGCCCATGTTGGGTATCGTATGGCGATAATCGATGCTCTAAAACCAATTGTTCAGCTCTTTGAACTGCCCTGCATACCTCTGACTGACTTAGACCCAATTCGCACCTACTCTTTTGGGGATAATGGATGGAAAAACACCTTAACGAATATTGCCGAAAGATGCCTTTTGCCTTAACTTGCAGCCGGACGATTCTTTTTTTGCTTTTTGCTTTTTTCCTCTTTCATGGAGAGATAAGGAAAAGTTTCGGAGAAGAAGAAGGTCGTTTTTCAGATCATTTGGATGGAACAGTTACTGACAGGCTGACCGGACTTATGTGGACAAGGAATGCTGATCCAGCCGACAATACATACGACTGGTTTCGCGCCCTTGATGCTGTTTCCCAACTCAATGCAAAAAAATACTGCGGATATCACGATTGGCGATTGCCTAATGTAAACGAACTTGCAACCCTTATTGACAGAAGCAGGTATGCTCCGGCGCTTCCTCGCAGCCATCCTTTTTCCAATGTAAAAGTTTGGTACTGGACAAGTACTACTACAGCCGATTACAGCAATCACGCATGGCGTATATATTGCTTTTTGGGACATATCGACTATGGCCACAAATACCATATGCTCAACCATGTCTGGCCCGTGCGCACTGCGGGCAGCGCCATTGATTTGATTCCAAAGACCGGACAGAATGTTTCTTACTATGCAGGAGATGATGGGGCGCTTAAGAGTGGAAAAGCCTGGCCTGAAAAACGTTTTTATGATCATGGGAATGGGACTGTTACGGATCATCTTTCCGGATTAATGTGGACAAAAGATGCAAACCTTCTGCACGGCAGAGGGAACTGGTTCGAGGCTAAAAAGTTTATTATGCGCCTTAACGCTAAAGAGCACTGCGGTTATAAGGACTGGCGGCTTCCGAAAGTAAAGGATATCAGAACACTGATCGATTACAGCAAAGAAAATCCGGTTTTTCCTGATCGCCATCCGTTTTTGCATACAGCTTCAGGCATATATTGGTCATCCGGGCAGAATGTTCAGGATCCCGATTATGCCTGGTGTGTGGACATGAAAAACAGCAGAGTTGATTACTATAACAAGATCAATCACGCAGAGTATGTCTGGGGAGTAAGGGACTCTTCTATTATTTATTGAGATGTTACCAACTGTTTTACCATTGCCCTTCAACATTTGCTCCATCAGCAAGGGGCAATTTCCCTTCATTAAAGGCATTTACAGCATCTCTGACCGTGCCGCTGGCATCATTCGCCACCTTTACCCCTGCAACCTCAAGTGTTTTAAACGCATTGGGTCCGCATAAACCTGTAAGCAAAACCTCTGCGCCTTTGTCACTTAACATGGCGGCAGCCTGAATTCCGGCGCCTTTAAGAGCGTTTACATTCTCTGAATTGTCCACAACTTCAAACTCAAAGCCGTCTGTATCAACTATAAGTATATACGCAGCCCTTCCGAATCGAGGGTCAACCTGTGAATCAAGATCTTTGCCTTTGGACGTAACAGCTATTTTCATTTTCTATTTTTCCTTTAACCTAAATTATGCTGGATTCGTTCCACCGCCTCCGCAAACCTGGTCATTTGCAATAATTTGCAGTTTTCCTGCTATAAGATCTTCAACCACCGGCCTTATGTCAGCCCGTTCTGCATCATAATAGACATCAATACCCACCTGCTTGAACCCCATAAGCGGTCTCATACCGATTCCTCCAACTACGAGGGTATTAACTTTATGTTCTGCCAGCAGGTTGACAGGAACCATGCATCCGCCCTGGGCATGTTCCTGGTTTTGCAGTGTTGAAACATTTTTTATTTCTCCATTTTCCACATCAACAAATGTAAACACCTCACAATGACCGAAATGTCCTGCCCTGGTTCCGTCAAGACCACCCTGTCCGTTGGATGGAACTGCTATTCTTCCGTTTTCCATAATTAAAGTTCTCCTTATTTATTCAGTTTGTTTGTAATGTTTAAAATATTATTAAGGTACTGCAACAGATTTTTTGCATGAATTTTATCCGGTCGGGGCGGGAGTTGCATAAGAATACCAAGCCCTTCGCTTGCCGCATGAAAATCCTTGGATGAAAGAGAACTTACTGCGGCACAATTGATCATCGGATTTGTTAAAACCAGTTTTTCCACCAATTTAAGACCGGTCATGTCGGAAAGCGATTCATCAGTAACTACCAGTTCAAAGTTATTAACTGAAATCATGGAAAGAGCATCGCCGCCGGACTCTGCACGGGAAATGTTCAAATTGACATTTTTTTCCATGTTTGATGCTAAATCGGTAAAAAAATCTTTATCAGAACTTACCAGCAATACATGAATCATTTATTTCTCCTGAATTGAAATGTTTAAAAATAGTTTACCATATTTTATAAGATAATAATACAGTATACGGCAAAAAAACTTGGCAAGAAATTGTTATTTTTCTGCTTTTTTTGGTTCGGAATAATAACCTTCGGGCCATGGACGGCCAAAGCCCCATCGAAACGGGGTCGGCAACCAGCCGTGGCCGCTGATTCTAACTCCAATATACATAAATATCGGCAGGATAGTATGTCCCTTCTCAGATATACATTTCATTAATTTTAGATCTGATTCTTTTCTCTCCTGAAGTGTTCCGCCCCACCAGTAATCTTTGTCATGGCTATAGCAGCAATCATAATAGTCCCAGTCAGGCCAGCAGGAACAGCCGTCGCTGGCAAATGGCTTTTCAGGAGGCTCCGTGGGTTTTGGAGGAAATGTACAGCCTGATATTATTATAAGCAATAGTGATGTGATAACAAGAAGTTTCATTTCGGCTGACTTAACGAGAATTGTTTACTTATGGATTTTGCAGTGAAAGTCTATAGCGTAAAATAAAA
>JAFDFV010000335.1 GCA_019309665.1 Deltaproteobacteria bacterium
CCAACAAATCACTTGAGCTAACGGGAAACGCTGGTTCGTTTTCGTAAAATGATTAATCAGTGCGAAAGGCTTTACCGCCGTAGCTCAGTTCAGCGTTAGCAGACAAAGGAGGGGGGATGGAAGATAAAACGCCTGGTTTTAAGATTTTTGGACAAGAATTCTATTATCCGAAAAATGGGGTCAAGTCTACGCTTGACCCTTGCTCAAAATGGGGTCAAGTCTACGCTTGACCCTTGCTCAAAATTAATAAGGCCCCCCCCCCCCCTTGACCCCTCTGACCTATGGCGAACCCACAACATAATTAAACTGACAACATAACGTCACCCTTTTATACCGATGCTGTCCGCAGCATTGCGAAAAATATCCTGCAATGTTCTTGGTGATATCCGTTTTCCATGTTTTGATAAAAAAAGTGGACCGCTACGATGATGGATTTTTTCCAGATATGGTTTTAATGTGGAGCGCAAGATTTTGGGCAAAACCACGATTCTTTTGATATTTCCCTTTTCTTTGATCCAGGCAAGGCCGACAGCCACATCCATATCTTGAACATTCATAGAAATGATCGAATTTGTTCGAAGTCCCAAAAGGCCCAGTATCATTATTATAATGAGATTTCTCAGGCCGATGAATGTGCCGGCATTTTTTGAGCAGTGGTGAAGAATCAGGTTGTACTCACGGATGGTTAAAAAGTGGGGAACAGTTTTCTCTATCTTTGGATATGGCAGATCTGTGGCAATATTTTCATTCACATATCCATTGAGCTTAAGGTAATGGAAAAATTGCCTCAAGGACCAAATCCTTGCTTTCTTCACATGGATGGAAGGATTTTTATAATCGGCAACAAATCTTGAAAGGTAACGATATGTGATGGATTTGATTTTACGCAAGCGAGCGGTTTTTAGAAAATTGTTGAATTGGTTGAGTCTTATTGATAATGACTCAATAGACTTGTCTCTAAAACCTGATACTTTACAATACTCAATAAAATCATTAATCTGTTCCTCAAGCATAGGGAAACCTCCTTTTGTTTAAGAGTTTGTGCTTAAAATCGGTTTCCTTATGCTTTTACAATATTTCTAACAACTTGCCATCACAAATTGTGCTAACTGCGGGGTTTGGGGGTTAGCCATCAGAATGGAGAAAATAAAATGGAACAAATACTAAAAACCCTCACATTAGATTTTTTTGGCAAAGGGAAACATAAAATATCACCTGAAAAGTTATTTGATATTGAAAACAGTTTTTTATTGGATGTTAGGTCAAAAGAAGAAGCTGCCTCTATTTCTGTAAAAATGGAGTTTCATCCTAACATAGAATCTAAAAATATACCGATAAATGAAATCCCTGATAGAATTGATGAAATTCCAAAAGAAAAATTCATTGCTGTTTTCTGTCCTGCAAATGTCAGAGCGGCTATTGTTTATGCGTATTTGTTGTCAAAAGGATTTCCTAATGTTCAAATTCTTGAAGGTGGATATTCTGCGTTAACTGAGGCTATCAAACCTGGGAAAGTGTTAAAACTACTGAAAAGTTAATGGAAGTTTATAAATGTCGAATTTATTGATACTAAGCTCCTTTATTTTTATTGTAGCCGTGACTATGACTATGGTTGGTAAAGGCGGAGGGAATTTCTATGTTGTCATTATAGCAATCGCCAATATCCCCATGCACGAGGCAGCGGCAACTGGTCAGTTTATTCTTTTTGCAGCGTCTATTGCAGCAATGTTTGTTTTTCAGAAAAACAAATCCTTATCATGGACTTTAGCGATTCTAATCGGAACATTTACATCCTTATCGGCATTTGGGGGAGGATATTTTTCTCATTTATTTAGTAGCCATTCATTAAAGTTGATATTTGCTGTTATGTTATTTATAGCTGGAATGATAATGTTAATTCCTGTTTCAGAAAATAAAGTCAATAAAAAAAACAACCATCCTGGAATCATAACTATTAAATCCGGGGAAGAAATATATAGTGTTAACCTGTGGATTGCATTGCCAATTGCTATTTTAACAGGGTTTGGTTCTGGTATGGTTGGTGTATCGGGAGGATCTTTTTTAGTTCCTTTGATGGTATTGACTTGTGGGGTTTCAATGCATACGGCAGTTGGAACTGCATCAGCATTAATAGCGGTAACTGCTTTCATGGGATTTACAGGGCATGCTATTCAAGGTGATTTTAGTCCACATTATGCAATTCCATTGGCTTTTGTCACTGTTGTAGGGGGAATAATAGGTGGTAAATTTTCATTAAAGTCAAAGCCCAAAAATTTGAAAAGACTTTTCGCCTATACAAATTGGATTGCAGCTCTTTTCATGATTTTTAATGCACTTCATGCGAAAGGGATAATATAGAAATGTATATAGGGATAGGGACGTTATCACTGAGCGCCCCTCCCACAGCACCGGACATACGGGTCCGTATCCGGCGGTTCGGCTGGTCAAAAACAGGCACAAATAAAACACATCCGGCCTGCCGGGCTTTAATAAAGCAGAACGCTACCGACATTTCAGCAACTGCTGCATTATGCCGGTAAGAACATGCTCTTTGATAACCACGACCATTTACCCAAGCCATTCGGCCGGGCACCGTTCAGGCCTTCACCAGGGTGAGTCCTCCCCACGCTGTGGGGCTCGTTTCCTCCGGCTACTATGCCATCTGCTGACTTCTGCCACGTGATAGTCTCCCCTTACGGTTCGATCAGTCCTTACGGACACGCGGCAGATCTCCCGGGGTAAACACGCATCTTTCTGCACACGAGCGCCGAGTATACATGTCTGGCTTATAATGGATAGAGGACTTTGCCTTGTGTTGCAGGTTCGTCCCACCAGACCCGCCTAACTCGGTTCTTGTACATCGCCCCGTGCGTTTGCGGTACCCTGCCTCGGCAGGGCGGCTTCCTTCCCGTGCACCGTCACCAGTACCCGGTTGCCATACCGCTATACCCTTCGCCTCCATCCGGCTGGGTTTGGGACTTGATGAGCTTTAACATAAATGGTATGCTCATCGCACCTTTCGCACCTTTTAGAATACGTGCCGTGCCCGGCACACAACAACTGCACAGGACGCCTAAGGGCCGGCGCCTGTGAGTTCACTGTTGGGCCTCCCCCATATACCTATTAAATATTTATTGACAACATGTAGCCACGTGACTACAAACTAATCATGGTTGAAATTCGTAAGACCGAAACTTTTGCGACCTGTGCGGTTAGCTTTTAGCCATTAGCAGTTAGCTTTTGGATAAAACTGTTCAACATCCTCTTTACCTCATTGACCTGTTGATTAAGTTCTCTAAAATCTCTCATT
>JAFDFV010000336.1 GCA_019309665.1 Deltaproteobacteria bacterium
GGGGCTTTATTGGAAAAATTAAAAACCGAGCAGGACACAAATCAATTGAAACAAAGCCTAAATTCGTTGACAGTTTATGATTTGGGGATAGACAAACAAATTCTTTCAACAGTATCGGAATGGAATATTAAATAGGTTGAAACTGCATCAAAATAAAGAGCTTTTCCAAGATGCTGTACTATCTGTAAATTGCCCAATGAAAATGATTTGATTGATACCCTTAAAAAAATTGAAAAGAGAATAAAACCACTTATTTGGGGAATTTAATATTTTAACGAAAACATTCTGCGGATAAACCGCAGATGTTTTCGTTACATATAGCTGCTATTTGCGTAACAAATTAAAATATTTTAATATTTGTGATATACAATTAATAGCTACATGAAAACCGGCTGATTTTTGGGTTATGTAGTTGGCAAAATGTATAAAATTATGCAGATTGTTAGAGTTTAGATTCCAGATATTGGTTAGTATCCAAAAAGACATAATAAGTGTAAAAACTTCGATTTTGTTGACATGTTACTAAATTGGCAATATTTTTTTAATAAACAACATTGAATGTTCTTTCTTTCTTTTTATTTGAATTACAAATTATCTGATAGGAAACTTATGGATATACCGACTAAAATAACACCATGTCCCATTGTCGAAGCAATTGCGGAATTAAGACTTGTTACAAACTTACCAGATGATGCTGTTTTTGGTGTAATCTATGATAAATTATGTAATGGGTTTGGTGAGACAGAAAAATTACCAGTTTTACAGTTGCCAGAGACCATTAGGTCTCAAGATCCGAACCTAAAATACACACCTCACTATAAATTGCATAAAGGTGATTACATAATGCAGGTAGGTCCTAAAGTGTTCTCTTTAGCAAATGCAAAAGAGTATGTTGGCTGGGATACGTTTTCAGTTGCAATTAATAAAATGTTTAAAAAACTATCAGGGCTGAAGATAATAAATAAAATAGAAAGATTTGGCTTAAGATACATAAACTTTTTTGCTGATATAAATATCTATGAAAAATCTATGCTACAAATACAACTTGAGAAAAACAATCTATTTAAAAACGATAATAATTTAACAACGGTAATGCAGACAGGCGATTTTGCGTCTAAACTCGTCATAATAAATAATGCTCAAGTGAAATTCCAGAAACAAAAGGAGACAACCAAGGGTTCAATAATTGATATAGATGTTTCGTTAGAAAGAAAAATAAAATTTGAAAGCATAAATGAGTTGATTGAAAATGCTCATATGGAAGAAAAAAAACTGTTTTTTAGTTTGCTGAAGCCGGCTTATCTAAAAACCTTTAATCCAGAATATTAATGAGGTGGTTTAAATGTTCAGTAGTGTTCGTTCAGCCGGAGATAATACAACTGCTGCAGTAATAGACTATATGTTTTTAAGCAGATGGGTTTTGGGTATTGGTTATACTACGATTGAGAATATTATAAAAAAGTTTGACGGCTGTATTCCTTCTGAGTCCTATAAAAATATCCCCTATACAATAGTTGACCAAGAGATGACGTTAGAAGATCAAATTGATTCAATTGATAATTTAGCTTCTTTTAAGGATGTAATTGAAAAAATCCAAAAAAAGGTGCCGGAACAAAAAGAATTGTATAATGAAAATTTAAAAAATAAAGTTTATGAATTATTTGAAAGTTTTTTATCATCTGAAGAAATTGAAAAAGCAAGAGAACTTTTCCAGCTTGCTGTCAAATTTTTTCCTTACGAAAAAAAATTCAGTGTTGCAAAAAATATTATCGCACCTTCAAAAGTGGTTAGTTCTAATAAATCAGAAACAGAAGGCATTCAAGAGACTACACAGTTTTTAAAAAACTTGGGAAAAAAATTTGAAAAAAAGTGGGTTGCAGTTTCAAGTGGGAAACTATTAGGTGTTTCAAATTCCTATAGTAAGTTAGCTAAAACCTGTAAAGGCAGAGATGTATTTATTACCAAAGTATTATAGGCAAGAAGAATATGCTTCAACATGATGATGGAACCATTTTTGCGTGTAGCCAGACCAGTTACGCAGATCAAATTGGGGGACATTCTGAGAGCAGAATATATGTATCGGTTCAGTTTGATACCCTTCCTAAAACTTTCGCAGTTTTGGACACGGGTGCACCGTGGTGTATTTTAAATGAAGAACAAGCAAAAGAATTGAACCCAAAATATAAAGATGAAGCTATAGATACAAAATGCTTAAACATTCGTGGTGAAAAGACAGAAGGAGTTTTGATTAGACTTCCTGTTACAATATGCGCTGAACAAGGGGAGGATATCATTATTGAGGGGACAGTCTTCGTTCCGCAAGATGAACGCGACCTTCCTAACTTCATTGGATTAGACGGATTCCTCAGTAGAATTAAATTTGCAATCAACCCTCAGTCGAACATTTTTTACTTCGGACCTATCGCTCAATAATGTTTTATAATGTATTATCCCTGTATTTTAATTATGTGAGATAGTTGATATATTATGAAAATAACTATCCGTTTAAAAATACAAATATATCAAACATGTTTTAGGTCCCATACCTCTGAAAAACTTAGATATGCGATCCGTAACGCCTCTCGTATGACGATCTCGGAACTGAACCATGCGGCTATTTGTCCTCGGCCAGTATTTTAAATGAAAAGTGCGGAATATCGTTTCTATTCTGCACTTTTTTATTTTCGTGGCGAACACAATATGTTGGGGTGCACAGAAATACTCCCAAGTTGTGTTTACTGCTTTCTTTGATTCTACTTACTACAATAATATTTTGATATATTTTTTGATATCTTTAAGCTTGAGCTGTGGTTACTCATGCTCGTGGGAATATGAACCATGTGGATGGGCGTGAACATGCTCGTGCAGATGGACTTCCTTGTCAAAAAGTATTTTACCTTTGTGTATTGTATAGATTGAATCCGTTATTTCTGAGAGCAAATCAAATTCGTGGGATATCAGTATATAGGAAAGATCAAGTTCAGATAGGGTTTTTTTTATCTTTGTTTTAGTTTTTTCAGTACTTCAGGTTCCATGGCAAGTACTGTGGCCAAAGATACCAGCTTTTTTTCTCCGCCGGACAGCTTGTAGGTCAGCCTGTCCTCGAATCCCGCAAGATCAAGGAATTCCAGAGTTTTCCGAGCAATATCAATAGCTTCATCCTTTGACTTGCCAAAATTCAAAGGACCAAAGGCAACATCTTCCAGCACGGTTGGGCTGAAAAGCTGATCATCTGCGTCCTGAAAAAGCAGGCCGATTCTC
>JAFDFV010000337.1 GCA_019309665.1 Deltaproteobacteria bacterium
TACTTTAGAGGATTTAGGTATAGATGTTGAATGTCAGCATCATGAAGTAGCTACAGCCGGTCAGGCAGAGATAGATATGCGTTTTAAGCCTTTGGTGCAGATGGGTGATCAGCTAATGTGGTTTAAATACGTACTAAAGAACGTGGCCTGTCGTCACAACCGTACAGTTACCTTTATGCCCAAGCCATTATTCGGGGATAACGGTACAGGGATGCATACGCATGTAAGCATATGGAAAGAAGGGCAGCCTCTTTTTGCAGGAGACAAATATGCCGGTGTATCGCAGGAGGCTTTATATGCCATAGGCGGCATACTGAAGCACTGCAAAGCATTATGCGCTTTTACCAATCCGACAACAAACTCCTACAAGAGACTTGTACCAGGTTTTGAAGCGCCGGTTAATCTGGCATATTCCAGCCGCAACCGCAGTGCAGCTATAAGAATACCTATGTACTCAGCATCACCCAAAGCTAAACGAATAGAGTTCAGGACACCTGATTTTACGGAAGATGTAATAGATATGTGGATAGAATACAAGACAGAGAAAGAGGTCAACCCAGTAAAACTGCGACCTCATCCACATGAGTTTTTCCTGTATTTTGATATTTAACATAAATTGAGCGATTTTTTACTGTCAAAAAATCTAAGCTGTACTTTTTGGGGAAGGATTTCTTTGTGATAAAGTTTCTCAAAGAAACTTGTTAGCCCTTTCAATTGCAGGGGATCAAGATTGTAGTTCAACAGCCCGTAGTATTTTTTGCAGATATCTATATCTATTCCAAGAATTTCTGAAGCTTTATTGGCAATATCTTCTAAATTTTTCTTTCCTTGTTCCTTTGAGATATCAAATAGTTTTATTATTGATGATACTGTATCCGGCTTTTTATCTGCAAATGATTTTCGTACTGCCCATAATGCAAAAACAAACGGCAGGTCTGTTAATTCCAGCCACATCTGACCAAGGTCAAATACATGATCAAAATGTAATTCCCATTTTTCTTTTAAAGCTTTGTCGCCGATAATAAGTGCTGCGTCCGCAGATTTTTTAATTTCATCCGGGCATTGAATCGGCATAGTCTCGAATACTGGTTTTACTTTTTTTATTGAAAAAAGAAGTTTTAACAGCTCTGCCGCGGCCGCAGACTTGTCTGTAATAATTACTTTATTGTCAGTCAGCTTTTCGAAAGGCTTTTTGCTTACAAGAATGACACTCATAACTCTTCCAAAGCATGCTATTGACAGGTTTGGAAGAAGCAGCCATTCATCCTGGTTCTTTGCATAAGCAACAGATGATACAGGGCTTATGTCAAGCTCATTTTTTGCCATCATATTGTTCAAAATTGAAGGCGGTGCGCTTACTATATTCAGCCAGTCAGGTTTTAAACCATTATCTAAGCCATAATATACCGGAGCTACGTTTATGTAGCTTATGCGACCCAAATTGACAGGGGGAATGGGTATGTTATTTTTAAATGGATGTTTCATTTATTGTAATATTGTTTTGCAAGACCCTTTGAAATCCGCATTTACAAGGGCATGCAGAAGTCCTGATCTGCTCGATACATTGACCGGCACATAAACAAAAGCAGCGCGCTTTCCTGGTGTTAAAGAGCCAAACATTTCACCAAATCCTAAAGAGCTTGCACCGTTAAGTGTTGCCATTGCAAGGATTTCAGCCGGTGGTATGGAGGGAAAAGATTTTGATACAAAAGTCATCTCATCAAATATACTTAATGAGTCCGCACTTGCCAGGCTGTCTGTACCAAGACAGGGCTTTATTCCGGCTTTAAGCATGCCTGCAAGATCCGGCAGCATGTTATGAAGATTGAAGTTGCTTCTTAAACAGAGACATACACGGACATTGTGGCGCAAAAGTATTTCAAAATCTTTTTCGTCCGTATGGATAAGATGTACAGCTATGGTGTTTTCGTCAAGAACTCCAAGATCTTCAAGATATCTGACCGGGGTTTCAACCGGCAAGTTCCAGCTTGAAAAATCAATCCCTCTTTCTGACAGAAACTCCGCCCATTTGCCTTTTCCGGTTTGCAGAAACTCTATTTCATCTTCCGACTCCGCCAGGTGAATGGAAAACGGGATATTTTTTTTACGTGTAATATTTTTTAAATCTGCAAGAAGTTCAGGGGACAGGGTATGTGGTGCATGGCCTGCAATTGATTTTATTAATAATTTGTTTTCGTTACATGCTATTTCTTCAGGTAAAACATTACCAAGAAATTCTCTAAACCATACACCCCTGAGGCTGGAATTTGATACTATTTTCCATGTCAGGCCAAGTGTGGATATTTCACCTATAACTCCGCATCCGGATTCAATAAGCTCTTTGACACCATTTATTGCACCGGTTTTAAGATTTTTTGTGCCAACTGAATTGCGCAAATTAATTAAATTTTCAACCCAGTTCCTGAATCCTTTTTCAGGTAACACTTTGTCCTTTAAAGCACAAAGTTCAAGATGTGTATGGGCGTTTACCAGAACCGGCAAAAGCGCCCCAGGGCCATGATCAATAATATGTCCGCTGCATGAACCCCGGCCAATGTCCTTAATCAATCCCGAATCGACATGTACAAAACCATCACGGACGATTGTATATGGGTCGATCACCACCCATCCGGCTTTGTGTATTACAGAGGAGTTGACATTTTTATGGAATTTCATAACGTGCTGCTTAATATTTAGTGCCTGACCGAAAACCCCTGTTTTCGGTCAGAAATTCGAAATTCGAAGCACGAAACAATAACCAAAATACGAATTTTTTAATGACAAAAACATTGTATTTCCAATGTGTTAGTTTTGGTTATTTTGTCATTTGCTATTCGAATTTGTTTCGGATTTCGGATTTCGATATTCGGATTTTGCCTGAACATGACTTTTCGTTCAGGCATTAGTTAAGCTGCTATCCAAAATATTATAAAAACAATCCCTTTGCATGGCTTGATATCCGGCGTCCTGAATCAGACGGATCATTTCTTCTTTTGGCAGCCTGAATTTTACTCCTGCTGCGGCTACAACATTTTCTTCTATCATTGTACTGCCAAGATCGTTTGCACCAAATACAAGTGCTGTCTGGACGATTTTGTCCCCCTGTGTTACCCATGAAGCCTGTATGTTCTGTATGTTATCCAGAAACAATCGGCTTACAGCAAGTACTCTAAGATATTCTACAGACGTGGCTTTTTCTACTTTTATACGAGTATTGTCAGGCTGAAATGTCCAGGGGATAAATGCGGTAAAACCGCCTGTATTATCCTGTAGATTGCGGATTTTCATGAAATGTTCAATTATATGTTCCGGCTTTTC
>JAFDFV010000338.1 GCA_019309665.1 Deltaproteobacteria bacterium
TGGTGGTTTGATAAGCTGGATTACTTGCAAAGCTTTGCAAGGCAGCAGGTGAAAGGCATCTCATTCGAGGACGCCATGGGCCACTTTGTCGAAGGTGCATTAATGAATGTCATCCACCGGCGACAAATACTCCCGTTGGATGAACCTCATTTGGAAGTTGGTTTTCGTTCGATGGAGTCACATGTGGACTACTTCCTCTGGATTATCGTCCCACTGAAGCATGCAGACAAAATCGTTATTGGAATGACCCAACTGTTGTGATGGGGCCATTGGAAAAGCCATGAGTTTGAAGAGAACTAAAATGGGGGACTTGCGGGATATCCTAAATAAGTAAACATGATTTCACAGGGCAGGCTATGTTGAATAATTGTAAGGATAAAGGGCGTAAATGTCGGCACTTTTCACAACAAAAGGGAAAAATCAGGAAAAACTCCCATGTTGACATATTTATCAAGCAGTATTTGGGCATCGTCGGCGTCTGCCTGCTGTAGGCAGACGCTGGTTAATACTGTAAATGTAGTGGGGTGCGATAGGGAAAGGGATCGCTCTGGAGTTCAAGCGCCGGATGTTTGACGTAAAAGATGTGTAAATGGAGGTTATCATGAAAATCAAGTTGCAAAACCTGGGCATTCTCAAAACTGCGGAATTTGAACTTGGCGATTTAACCATTATCTGCGGAAAAAACAATACGGGTAAAACGTACGCCGTTTATACGTTTTATGGTTTTTTGAAGTTATGGAGAAACATTATAAGCATTGAGCCGCTTCTTAAACATTCCAGAGAACTTATTGATAGCGGCGTAATTAGAATTGAATTGGAGGATTTCAAAAAACGGATTCCTGAGTTATTGCAAAGAGCGTGTAACCGTTATTCAGAAATTCTCTATAAAATATTTGCCTCTTCTGAAAAGCTCTTTGCTGATTCGGCTTTTCAATTGGAGCTCGACACTTCAAAGATAGATATAAGCGGAGAATTCAAGAAAACCATTAGTTCAAGAAAAAAGGATTTGATTGTCTGTTCCAAAGAAGAAAACAGCAGCATTCTGGAAATAGCCGGTTTGTGGGAAAAGGGAGATGAACCAATTCCGGCAAGTGCCATAGAACAATTCATTAACAATATCCTGTTGGATATTTTATTCGCCCCGCTTTTTCCTGACCCGTTTATTGCCAGCGCAGAAAGGACAGGGGCTGCTATTTTCAGAAAAGAACTTGATTTTGCACGTAACAGACTTTTAGAAGAGATAGGTGGCATGGAAAGGGATTTGGATCCGTTTAAATTGCTTGATCGTGTGTATGGTTCATACGCCTTGCCGGTAAAAGATAATGTGGATTTTACAAGAAACTTAGAAAATATAGCCAAGAAAGACAGTTTTATCGAAAAGGAATATCCACATATCCTCACTGATTTTCAGGATATTATCGGTGGCGAATACAGGGTAGTCCGCGGCGAGCTTTATTATGTGCCACGCAAAGGCAGAGTTAAATTGACCATGGATGAGAGTTCAAGCGCGGTTCGATCATTACTGGACATTGGATTTTATTTGAAGCACATGGCACAGCCCGGAGATATGCTCATTGTGGATGAGCCGGAATTAAATTTACATCCTGAAAACCAACGAAGGGTAGCGCGTCTTTTTGCTCGCCTTGTAAATATCGGCATCAAGGTATTTATTACCACACACAGCGATTACATAATCAAAGAGTTAAATACCTTGATTATGTTGAAGGCCGGCACAAATAATTCTCAAAAAGTGATGGAAAAATTCGGCTATGCTGATAATGAGTTGCTGTTGCCACAACAAGTTAGAGTTTACAGCGCTGGTGAAAACTTGGTGAAAATGGCGGACAGAAAGATAAAAACAAAAGTTATAGCATTTACACCCTGCGACATCGATCCAAGTTTAGGAGTTGAGGTGAAAGGGTTTGATGACAGTATCATTGAAATGAACCGAATTCAGGAAGATATTCTGTTTGGAGGCGACGAATAATGGGATTTGACATGTTCATGCAGATAATAAAGAATCCGGAAACATGCGGTAGCCGACGTAAATTTGAGCTCATGGAGACGGACAAAAGCAGCAAACTGGCCAAAGTCGTGGTTAAAGGATTCCAAGCGGATGATTCTGTAAAATTTTCTTTTGACGGGAAAAAGGGCTTGAGTCCGTATCTGTCTCAATCCGGGAATCATCTGAAAGCCTGTGATTATGTTTTGCTTGCCAGGATAGACGATCAAAACTATCTGATTTTTATCGAAATGAAATCCGAGTCAATCAATAAAAACAGGGTTTCCAAACAATTTATGAGTTCCATATGCTTTATGGATTATTGTAGCAGCATTCTGAACCGTTTTCACGATAGCGATTTGCTTGAAAAGTGTCAAAAGCGTTTTGTGGTTTTTTACAAATCGCCTCCAATTCCGAAAACAACAACCCTGCTCCGAATGACGACAATGGGTCATGCGCATGACCTGCCGGACAATCCAATGGTTGTTGCTTATACTAAGCCGGTGCGTATAAGACAGATTCTTTAACCTAAGTTGAACGATTTTTTGCGAAGAAATGTGCCAAGGTCTTGATGCAGCAAGGATTGCGAAAATTGGAGGCATACCAATGGATATATCGAGACTTTTCGCAAGCCCTTGATGCGCAAGAGATTGGTGCAGATCGAGTAAAAAATCGCTCAATTTAGGTTAAATCAACATGACGTAAATCGGGTCGTAAAGGAGAAATCCTATGTTAACATATTTATCAAGCAGTATTTGGGCATCGCCGGCGCCTGCCTGCAACAGGCAGACAGACGCTGGTCAATATGGACAATGTAGTGGGGGCTGGGGAAGGGTGTTGCCTGGAGTTCAAGCGCAAATATCCTGTAATGTATCGACGATATCGTGAGTTATGTGAAACTCGTAGAACGGTTCAGATTTCGGTGAACCGTGAACCCTGAACCTAACAACCTGAGTAGTTACAATAAATGAATGTGCGACGTAAAAAGAACGGTTATTTTGAAAGCATTGCAG
>JAFDFV010000054.1 GCA_019309665.1 Deltaproteobacteria bacterium
TTTGAACAATATATCCCGGCAGCAGTAAAAACTTTGAAATATAATCTTTCAGCTTTTGAAGATGCGGAATTTCCGGGCATAAAATCGGTTGTAGATAGTCTGGTGGTATAGTAGTTAGGGAAACGTCAAAGTCGGTTCTAAAGCTTTAATATTAGGAGTTTCTGGAGACTTCAAAATCCGAAATCCGAAATCCGAATATCGAAACTCGAAACAATATCTAATTTCGAATATCAAATGACCAAAACATTTCAGACAGTTATCCAATATCTGCTGGGCTCGGCACGTTTAGAATTTTGGATTTTGGTCATTCGTATTTGTTTCGGATTTCGTGCTTCGTGCTTCGAATTTATAGAAAATCCCATAAGTAAACAATTTTCGTTAAGTCAGCAGGTTATCAGCTTAAATGACGTAGCCTTGGTATAGTAGTTAACCACTCGACCAAATTTATCATAATTGGAGGTGTTAAATGGAGCGAATAAAAGTAATGGTAAACGGAATTCCCGGCAATATGGCAGTGAATGTGGCAAAACATGTCATGAACGATAGCATGTTTGAACTTATACCATATGCACTTACCGGACCAGAAATTACAGAAGCGGAATATACTTTAGATTCTATGGTTATCAGTCTTATTCATGCGCAAGAATCTGAAAAAGCAATTGCCGAGATAAAAGAAAAAGAAAGTTGTTTTATCAGTGTGGACTATACTCATCCTTCATCTGTAAACAGCAACGCCGGGTTTTACTGCAAGCACAATCTTCCCTTTGTGATGGGTACAACAGGGGGCGACAGGAAACTCCTTGAAGATAGTGTTTGTTCATCATCTATTCCGGCAGTAATAGCGCAAAATATGGCAAAGCAGATCGTCGGATTTCAGGCAATGATGGAATATGCTGCAAAAACATTTCCGGATCTTTTTAAAGGGTATTCCCTTGAAATCAAGGAAAGTCATCAGAAAGGAAAAGCAGATACCAGTGGAACAGCCAAGGCCATGATCGGATATTTTAATGAGCTGGGAACACCTTTTTCCAAAGATGATATTAAAAAAGAACGTGATCCCGAAGTACAAAAGAATATATGGGGTATTCCAGAAGAATATCTTGGAGGGCACGGATGGCATACTTATACACTTGTTTCAAGTGACAATACGGTGCGCTTTGTTTTTTCGCACAATGTCAACGGCAGGGATGTTTATGCAAAAGGAACACTTGATGCTATTGCATATCTGGACAAGAAGGCCAAAGACGGCGCGAAGGGAACGGTTTTTACTATGATAGATGTTTTAAAAGGTGTTTGACCCGGATAAACCGGAAAAGTGCCTAAAATGAGCTAAAGTGCCTAAAGTTGTGGTACGCCTTCGGCGTGCTAATTAATAACCCAAAGTTACAGGAGTGGTCCCTCACTTACGCATTGATGGCTTAAAGAATCTATATAAAATGGGAGAATTCCTTAACTTTAGGCATTTTAGGCACTTTAGCTCACTTTAGGCACTCAAAACAGGCTGCCTCCTATAGGATGGCAATTTTACTATTTCTCAGTGACAAAGATGAAAAACATAATATTTATTCTTCTATTTTTGACAGCTACGGCTACATCTGCCTTTGCAGATGAGATGTTTCCAAAAAAGGGATGGACTGACAGACCGGATCCTATAGCAAGCCTGAATGCTGTGGCTGGAGGAGAGATTTCCACTTTTGCAGGACAGTATCCGAAAAGCCTGAATTATTACATCGACAACAATGTTTTGTCTGCAGAAATCTTTGGAGCTTTATATGAGACATTATTATCCATTAATCCTGTTACGTTGGAATATGAACCGGGGATAGCGGAGAAATGGGTGATAGCGGATGATAAAAAAACTTTTACCTTTTATATTGATAAAAAGGCAAGGTGGAGTGATGGCCTTTCTGTAACGGCTTATGATGTCCAATGGACCTATGATGCTATAATGGACCCCAGCAACCTTACGGGACCGCATAAAGTAGATATGGAACGTTTTGAATCACCAGTTGTAATAGACAAATATACTATACGTTTTACAGCTAAAGATGTTCACTGGAAAAACCTTGGCGCTGTCGGCGGTTTTCATATTTTATGTAAACACGCGTTTGAAGGGAAAGATTTTAACAAAATTAATTTTGAATTCCCCGTAGTTTCAGGGCCATATAGACTCGAAGAGATAAATGAAGGAGTTTTTATAACTTTAGAGAGACGTGAGAACTGGTGGCGCAAAAAATTCAAAAGGTCTCGTGGGGTCGGCAACTTTCAGACTATTAGATTCAAGTTTTTTACTGAGAGAGAAAATGCATTTGAGGCGTTTAAAAAAGGCATGATTGATATTTATCCTGTATATACTTCCAGGATATGGATAAATGAGACAAAAGGAGATAATTTTTTAAAAAACCGGATAGTAAAGCAGAAAATTTATAATTATAGCCCTGTTGGATTCCAGGGATTTGCAATGAATATGAGGAAGCCGCCTTTTGATGATTTAAGAGTACGCAAGGCCATGGCGTTTCTTCTTGACAGGAGAAAAATGAACAGTCTTTTGATGTACGATCAGTATTTTCTCCACAAATCCTATTTTGAAGATCTTTATACAAAAGAAAATCCGTGTACTAACGAGCTTGTTGAGGTGAACAGAAAAAAAGCTCTAAATCTTCTCAGGCAGGCAGGCTGGGTTGTAAATCCGGTTAATGGTTTACTTAAAAAAAACGGACAAAAATTTTCTTTTAAGTTTTTAACAAGAAATTCTTCTTCAGAAAAATTTTTGGCAATTTACTCTGAAGATCTCAAGAATGCAGGAATGGAGCTTGTTATTGACAAAAAAGACTGGGCTGCCTGGGCAAGAGATATGGATGAGTATAATTTCCAGATGACATGGGCTGCCTGGAGTTCCGGTATCTTTAAAGATCCTGAGAGCATGTGGTCTTCAAAGGAGGCTGATAGAAAAGGCGGAAATAATATTACAGGTTTTAAAAACGCTAGGGTTGACGGGCTGATTGAAAAGCAAAAAAGAATTTTTGATATAAAAAAACGTAATGAAATATACCGTGAGATTGATAAAATAATATATAATACTTTTCCATATGTGCTGCTGTGGAATATAGATTATACTAGACTTTTGTACTGGAACAAGTTTGGGATTCCTGATACCGTGCTTTCCAAATACGGCAATGAGAGCAGTGCTTACTGGTACTGGTGGCTTGATGAAGATTCAGAGGCGGATCTACATGATGCTTTAATGAATAATTCTATACTGCCGCGGAAGAAACCTTCAATATATTTTAAAATCCTGTTATAAACGGAAGGAACACATGGACAAGCCTATCGAAAATTATTGGAAGATACGCCTTGAAAATCTTAAGAAATCTTTGGAAGAAAATAACTTTGAGGTTTTTCTTGCAAATAACTCCTCTGAGGCAAAAGCAATTGTGCAGAAAGAAATTCTTCCCAAAACAGGTGCAAAGAGTGTTTCATGGGGAGGATCCTTAACATTCACTAAAACCGGACTTTATCATGATATCAAGAATAATCTGGAAATGGAAGTTATAGACGTTTATGATAAAAATCTTTCTGATGAAGAAAAAAATAAACTTCGAAGAAAAGCACTTCTCGTTGACCTCTTTATTACCGGGACTAATGCAGTCACCGAAACAGGCAGTCTTGTTAACCTTGATATGTACGGAAACCGCGTAGCAGGTATTACTTTCGGACCAAAACACGTTATCATCCTGGTTGGCCGTAACAAAATTGTTCCGGATTTAGAGGAAGCTATGTTTCGTATTAAAAATTATGCTGCTCCGGTTAATACCATGCGGTTGGACAAGAAGACGCCTTGTGCCAGGACTTCCTGCTGCGAGGACTGCAAAAGCCCTGATCGTATCTGTAATACCTGGGCAATAACCGAGAAATCTTTTCCCAGGGGAAGAATTAAGATCGTTTTGATTAATGAGGATATAGGATTTTGAATGACAAAGGCAAGGCTCGTAGGTTGGGTTGGGAAACGAAACCCAACCAATTGCCTGTTCTCAATTCACCTCAAAAACAAATCCCGCTTCACCCAAAGACACCTTAACCTCCTTGATCTGCTCTCCGGTCGCCATCCTGGAAAGCAGTTCCTTTGACATCTCCGGCAGCAAGGTGTTGGTTAAGATATGATCCACGTTTCTGGCGCCGCTGTCGACTTCGGTGCACCGGCTTCCGATTGACTCTATTAATTCCTCATCGTATTTAAAGGTAACATTTCTGTTTTCCAGCATTCGCTTTGCAATACGATCAAGCTTGAGCTTGACGATGAGGCGCATGTTCTTGTCTGTAATTGGAAAGAACGGTACGACCTTCAAACGACCCAGGAATGCGGGTTTGAAGCGTTTCAATAACTCTGGGCGCAACATTTCCGTCAGGGCCGGTGCATCCGGCATGGTCTCTTCATCAGCGCAGACCTTCATGATCATATCCGTGCCCAGATTGGATGTGAGGATGATCAGGGTGTTTTTAAAATCTATTCGCCGTCCTTCCCCGTCTTCCAGCATGCCTTTGTCAAAAACCTGGTAAAAAAGTTCCATCACATCAGGGTGGGCCTTTTCTACTTCATCCAGAAGTACCACGCTGTATGGCCTTCTCCTGACAGCTTCGGTCAAGACCCCTCCCTCGCCGTAGCCAACATATCCAGGAGGAGATCCTTTCAGGCCTGAAACCGTGTGCGCCTCCTGATACTCCGACATATTGATGGTGATTACGTTTTCTTCGCCTCCGTACAGGACCTCAGAAAGCACCAGGGCTGTTTCTGTCTTGCCGACTCCACTCGGTCCAACAAAGAGAAAGACTGCCGTGGGTTTTGATGGGTCTTCAATGCCTGCGTGGGCTGTCTGGATCATTTGGGCCACGGCCTCCAATGCATAATCCTGTCCGATAATCCTTTCCGCTAATAAATCCGCCATGTTAAGGACGGTTTCGATTTCATCGGTCAGCATGCGTCCCGTGGGAATACCGGTCCATCCGGAGATTACTTCAGATATAATCTCAGGATCCACCACAATCTGAACCAGTGCTGAACCTCCTTGCGCCTCAGCAAGTTCCTTTTTCAGTCCTTTCAGAACATCCTGCTTTTCGGATAATGCTTGTTTGTCGGAAGGATCCTTTTCGTGGATTTCCTGTATCTCCTTACGGACCTCAATGACACGATTAGCGATTTCCATTTCCTTTTGCCACTTTTGAGTCAAATCATCGAGGCGGGTCTGGGCTGCTTCCTTTTCTGTGGCAAGAGACTGGATCCGCTCCACGTGCTCATGGCCTATCAGTTCTTCCCTTTGAAGAATCTTCATCTCCCTGTCGATCCGGCCAATATCCCGGGTAGCTTCTTCAATAGCAGAAGGACTTGTATTCAGTCCTATGGCCACCCTGGCACAAGCTGTGTCCAGAACACTCACGGACTTATCAGGGAGCTGTCTGCCTGTGAGATAACGATGGGACAGGTGGACTGCGTCAAACAAGGCATCATCTGTTATCATGACATTGTGATGATGCTCAAGAAGCGGGGCGATTGCCCGCATCATCATCAGGGCCTTTTCCTCTTCCGGTTCTTCGATTTTGACCACTTGAAACCGCCGGGCCAGGGCAGCGTCTTTTTCAAAGTACTTTTTGTATTCAGACCATGTGGTTGCTGCGATGGTGCGCAATTCACCCCGGGCCAGCGCGGGTTTGAGCATGTTGGCCGCATCCCCGGAGCCCGCAGCCCCTCCTGCGCCTATGAGGGTATGGGCTTCATCGATGAAAAGAATAATGGGAATGGGAGAGGCTTTGACTTCCTCGATCACGGATTTGAGCCGGTTTTCGAATTCTCCCTTTATCCCTGCCCCAGCCTGAAGCAGCCCCAGGTCGAGTGTATGGATAGCCACGTTTTTCAGCGGCGGCGGGACATCTCCTTCTACAATCCTGAGAGCAAATCCTTCCACCACTGCGGTCTTGCCCACACCGGCTTCTCCGGTCAGTATGGGATTGTTTTGCCTGCGCCGTATCAGGATATCCACCATCTGTCTAATCTCAAAGTCACGCCCAAGAACCGGGTCTATCTCTCCCTTTCGGGCCCTTTCGGTCAAGTTGATCGTATACTGGGCCAGGGCCTGTGCCTTTCCGGCCGGCATCCGTTGCCCTGCTACATCTTCAGCCAGCGCCGGCTGCGCGGCGCCAGTCTCTTCAACCGACCCGGAAGTCAAATCAGTTAAATGCTTTCTTAAAGTCTCCACAGAGATCTTTTTAAAGCTTTCCGAGCTTCCAGATAACATTCTAACCATTTCATCGTTGCTCATAAGGGCAAGAAGAATGTGTCCTGAGCGGATACTCGGAGCCTGAAAGTCAACAGAGGCAACCAGCCATGCTTCCTGAATCATGCTGGGTATACGGGGAGAGAGAGCAGGAGTCCTGGCGTTGCCTGTTTTAAATTCCTCCATGGTATGTGTGAGATCAGATACCAAACGGGCCTCATTGATTTCAAAGTGCCTGAGTATCTTCTGCATATCAGTGTTTGCTATCTCAAAAAGTTTGATGAGAAAGTGTTCTATGTCCACTTCATAATGGGTTTGAGACAGACAAAGGCCGGCAGCCGATTCCAGAGCGCTTCGGCAGGTAGTGTTCAATTTTCCTATCAACGATTTTAGATTTGATGCCGGCATGATATTGGCTCCTTATCTTCTTGAAAGGTTACATAAGGATCCTCCCCCTGAATTGTACCGGGAGTCTTGATCCATGTTGACCAGCCGAGCTGCGGACAGGCTGGAGTTTCCATACCTAATGCACACAGGGGAACTTCCTTTTGTTTTAGAAACAGGCGAATCTCGAATTCATACTCTATTCCCACCATATATTTGACTAAGGAAAAGATGGAACAGAGCATGTCGCCTGTAGGCATAAAACAAATAAAATCATCATAACTCATTGGCCCCAGGTTGATGCGAAATTTTGTCTGGCTTTCCCGGGCCCAGCTTCCGCAAATAGCGTCGATTCCTATTTGTCCATTGGTTACGCCGAGTTGAGTCTGATCTTCCAGGTCTAAAGGGAGCATCCGTTCGATAAATTGTTCGACCTCGACATTAGCACCGGAAAAATACTCCACCGCTGCCTCGATAGCAACCGCAGATGGAACCGGCCTCGATAATAAACCGCTGTAAAATATCAGAGACTCCTCTGATAATCCGATTTTTTTGGTGAGCCCGGCTGTCCCTAAACCTGTTAAACTTAGTAAATATCCGGAAAGTCTGTCTCCGGCTCCGGGAAGATAATTTACAGGAAATTTGTATTTTTTCCAGGCCAGGTAAAAAAGAGAGATAAGACGGTGATGGAAAATATCATAAAACGCGGTAAGGCTGAAATCTTTCCGGCGATTTCTCTCCATCGCCAGTTCATTGAGCCAATCCGGCAAAACACCGGATGGACCGATCAATCCCATAAATGCGACTTCCATATTAACCGGTTTTTTCTTATCGCTATGTGTTAAGTTTGAAATATCGCTGGGGGGAAATGAAAAACCTGGTTTCACTGAAAATCGCACTATTTCTTCATCCGGCGTCAGTGTCTGTCCTAATGGCTTTTTGTCGGGGAAAAGAGATTCCAGCAAATCTACGGCCTTAAAAAATGAAAAACCGTAAAATTCCTTAAAAAGACGCTCTTCTACAGGAGTATTCGATTGCCGTTTCTTGGAGGCCATTTTTTTAACACCTCTTTTTTCTGTATGGTTTTTGCAATCAATTGGGAAAAGGAATTAATGGAAACATATTGTCCTAAAAACCTTTCCAATACAGATGCAAACAGATACAGACCTGTTCCAACAAATTTATCCTCGTCAAATGTTATGGTAACCTGCACCCCGCGGCAAAATGACTGGCCTATTCTTTTTGTGACAGGTTGAGACTGAATAGATACTATGCCGTTTATCTGCTGTCTTGTAGCTGGTGAGTTTTCAAAATCATAAAGTTTGAGGATTTCTTTGAGGGCATCTTCTCCTCCTTGCACAAGAGAAATATAATTGAGGGACAGATGGGATATCAAACGCCATTGCAGGTTCCCGTCCATAAAGGGTCTGCGGGTTGGAGTGGGTTTTATCAGACTCTTTATCTGTGCAACAGGCGCCGTTATTTCCATATCAAAATCGCCTTTATCGTCCCCAAAGGGAAGACGGGCAGGCAAGTCTCGATTAGAGCATGTAATATGGATAGTTAATATTTCCACCTCCGGATCAATTGATTTGAAGTTCGAGTCTGCAAAGGAAAGATAGACCTCTGTTCCCTCATCCCCTTTTTTACCTGAAGAGCGGCGTTGAATATACCAAAAAACCATTCGGTCATTGCTATCCTCTTCATCAAGATGGTGTTTTATGGAGTAAAAGGGTTTGAAATCAAACCCTTTTCCCGGAAAAGAATCCGAAGAAGCGGTAACTCTGTCAATACTAAAGACTTCTGTTGCTTCCTGGCTTCTGATATTTGGAATAACATGATATTCGGTCTTTCGTTGTTCAATTCGTACAGGTTCGGCAATACGTTTAAATAAATTGACTACAGGCGCAGTGTTGATGCAAAAGGTATCTTTATTGATCACAAGATTCGATTTGGCATTCCTGTTCAAGTATATCCAGATATTAAGAGTGTCATTGAAATCCGGATGTTTAATTTTATCCA
>JAFDFV010000339.1 GCA_019309665.1 Deltaproteobacteria bacterium
TACGGAAACTACCTCGCCATTAACCTTGACATGCCCATCCTTAATATATTCTTCCGCCTTTCTTCTTGAACAAAATCCGGCAGATGAAAGAAATTTTTGAAGTCGCATCATACGAGTTACGAGTAACTATTTGTGTAACAGTTCACGGTTGTCGGTTTACAGTTAACGGTTCAAGGTTGATTGCCTTAATTTCTTCATTGTTCTCTAACCTTGAAGCCTGAAACCGTAAACCTGAGCAGTTACAAAACACCTTAACCTCACATGAAATATGGTCTTGAGTTCTCACAACTGAGCCTCTTGTTTCTTGTCAGCCTCTGGCTGATATGTTTTGATCAACCGTTAACTGTAAACTGTTAACCGTAAACGATTATCTGTTTGTTTACGATCTGTAGTCAGCATTGATCTTAACATACTCAACAGAAAAATCGCAGGTAAAGACAGATGCGCACCCACTGCCCATGTTCAAGTCAATAGATATGCTTAGCTCAGGCTTCATAAGAACTTTCGTCGCTTCAGCTTCAACAGCCTTCCCGCATCCCATACCGTTTTTTACCATCAAAACATCATCAAAAAATATATTTATCTTACCCTGGTCAAGAGGAACCTTCGCCCTTCCCGCCGCAGCAATAATTCTTCCCCAGTTGGCATCCTCCCCGAAAAGCGCTGTTTTAACAAGATTTGAATTTGCAACAGTATTGGCTATCTCATGTGCATCATTATCCGATAAAGCGCCCTTAACATATATCTCAACAAATTTTGTGGCCCCTTCGCCATCTCTAACTATCTGTTTTGCGAGATCAATAAGCACATCATCCAATAAATTCTGGAAATAATCCATATGTTCGGAGCTTTTAACAACTGCGCCTGAAAAACCATTTGCCATGATAATAACTGTATCGTTAGTGCTTGTATCTCCATCTATGGTTATTCGGTTAAAAGATTGCCGAGCAGCTTTATTAAGAAAATTTTTAAGCAATCCATGGTCTGCATCAATATCGGTGCAGATAAAACACAACATGGTTGCCATGTCAGGACATATCATCCCGGAACCCTTAGTAACGCCGATTACTGTAAAGGTTTTACCATCTATTTTACCCTGCCTTGACACACTCTTTGGGGCAGTATCTGTCGTCATTATCGCTCTTGCAAGATCATAAAATCCTTCGGGTCTCAAAGAATCGATAAGGCCGGGAATCGCGCGCCGTATCTTATCAATCGGCAATGGCTCTCCTATAACTCCTGTTGAACACACAAGAACCCGGTCTTCAGGGATTCCAAGGCCTGAGGCCGCAAATCTTGCCATGGTTTTTGCATCATCCAATCCTTTATCGCCTGTACAGCAGTTAGCGTTTCCGCTGTTGACTATTAGCGCCTGACCAATACCGGATTTAATTCGCTCCATATCAAGTAATACCGGCGCAGCCTTAATCTTATTGCTGGTAAAAACCCCTGCAACTTTTGCAGGAATCTTTGAAAAAATAATGGCTAAATCCTTTTCACCAGCCTTTTTAAGGCCGGAAGCTACTCCTGCAGCCATAAATCCCGGACATATTAAATTTTCCATATATAAAATTCCTGTAACAATTCAGGTCTTTCAAAGAGACTTTTTCGACAGGATTAACAGGATATTCTGGATTAAAATATCAAAACTCTTCCTGTAAATCCTCATCAAAATCCTCTACTTTGCGTTTGATTTCAACTGAAACAAAATCTTGTTTATCCTGTTATCCTGTCAGATTTTTTCAAAGGGTTAAAGTGTTACAAATTCCTGTAAAAAGTTTCCTGAAACCCCCTGCTTCCTGACACCTGATCTATAATAAACGCAAACTATCTCTTTTGACAATATATATTTCGGCGAATACTCAGGTGGATAGGCTGAATAGACTATATTTCGCTGTTTGACTTCAATAGAGTTTTACTGTAATTTAACATTATTACCTAATTTCGGATTTAAGGAGTTGTAAAAAAAGTGAGAGAAAAATGTTTTGCTAATTGCTTAGCATGCGGTAAAGAACTGATTCTGAGAAAATCGTGACGTCGTGTTTACCTTTTCTGCAGGTCCTGCAGGTCAGAATATCCAATAAAAAAATTTGCTGACTTGATGGATGATGTTTTTGAAGAACAGCTTGCGAACGTACGTTGTGACAGGTTGTAAACTTAAACTTTTTCCAAAAGCTTATCAGCGCCTGCTTTATTGAAAGTCAACAAGAGTCTGATTAGAGAGGGGAAAAAGCTCAGATACCTTAAAAACCTTAGGATCAAAGGGATCTTTCAACAAAGAGGCATTTCGATTGCTGCTCAAGAATATCCGCTCATTGACACAAACGACACCCGAACAATTTGAAAAAGACGTAGTGATCTTATGCACCGAAGTCGGCACAACTTTTTCTTTTGCGTAGGCCTGTGTTTCCGTGGCTTTTTGGTACAGCCAGTCACCCTTCATGCAGCACATTGTGAACGATGTGCAAAAAATAAGAAAAACATAAAAATGGAGATATGAATGAGCATTGAATTACTTCCGAAATTTATTCGTGAAAACTATGAAGTACATGAATGGAAACATGCATGCGCGATTTTGAAAGAAGACTTCCCAAATGAATGGAATGATATAATTCCTGTTTTGACAGATTTTCGCCTTAATAAGAGCTGGATTATTAAACCAGGAGGGCGAAAATCAAAGGTTTCTGGATATATCGACGAATTTCTTTATGATCGAGGTTGGATTGAAAAGGAGTTTACTACTCAAGTTGTTGTTGATGATCATACGATGGATACTCCAACTCGTAAAATAGATTGCTTCAAAAATAGAGTAGCATTAGAAATCGAATGGAACAATAAAGACCCGTTTTACGATCGTGATTTGAATAATTTTAGGTTGTTATTTGATCTGCGTGCAATAAGCGTAGGTATAATTATTACACGATGTGATGAACTTCGAGATATATTCAATGACATAAAAAGAGGCAACTCTTATGGTGCTTCAACTACACATATGAGTA
>JAFDFV010000340.1 GCA_019309665.1 Deltaproteobacteria bacterium
TAAAGATACAAATGGAAGAAAAAGGCTGGATAAGCCCCTGATCAAGCAAAACGGGCAATTTATTCCTGTAGAATGGGATGAGGCGATTTCCCATGTTGTTCAGCGGCTCAAAACGCTTCAAAAAACATATGGCCCTGAATCATTTGCAGGGATTGCAACACCAGCATGCACAAATGAAGAAGCATATTTATTTCAGAAATTTTTAAGAGCTGTAATTAAAACTCCGAATATCGATTTTTTCAATAGCCCGTCTGAAATAGATATTTCCCCTGAATTCATTTCGCTGTTTTCGACTACAGTTGAATATAGAACTATTGAAACCGCAAAACAGATTCTTATCACCTCTGACAATCCCGTTGCTCAATATCCAATAATCGATGCGCTTGTCAGACGCGCTCAAAGAAAGAACAAAGCTTGTGGATGACACATTACCTGATATTTCAGATGAGTTGCCGACTGCTTTTCTTTATTCAAAGGAAATTTTTAAGTGGGATGCAAATAAGCTTGAACAACTTCTTTCGATGTCCGGACAGAGATTTTTGCATCTTTTTCCGCTTGTTTTTAAATCAAATGGTCTTGGCTTGTTTAATATGGGCGTTGCACCAAACCTCTTCCCCGGACAAAAGCAGGCAAATGATATTGAAGAACGCAAAAAATTAGAAAACGCCTGGAAAACAAATCTGCCTGAGCAGCCAGGACTATCAATAGGCAAAATACTGGAAAAAACTCTTACAGAAGATATTCGCGTAATTTATTTGATGGGAGATATTCCTGAAGATATTGAACATGATCAGACGATAAAAAACTCTTTTTCCAAAGCTGAACTCTTTATAGCTCAATCGCCTTATCGTTCACGATTATTGTCCAGCGCAGAAGTAATTCTGCCTCCACTTCCAATTGAAGAGTCAGAGGGAACTATAACAAATATCGAAGGTAGAATAAGTCCGTTATCTGTTCCAGTTTCTATGCGGGGGCAAAATAAACAGGGAAAAGAAATAATAGCCCAGATTTCAACCCTAATGGGTTATCTGATATGATCACCGCCCCCCGTGAATCGTTACAAGATGTCGTATTACACTCTTTATTACCCTTGGGAATGAAAAGGAGATATCATTCAATTCTTCCGGGAAAAGATATTTTTTCGACCTTACTTCAGAAACATCATCTCCTTCTATCTGAATATCCCTTAACCTGCATCCACTAATGCCGTATTTTCTGGCGGTTTTAAGCAACGGCACCCTGTCCGGATTTATATTGAATACATCACTCACAGGCCCGCCGCGAGGACCTTTCTTTTCCATAATATCTATAGCATCAACAATGGTAAAGCATGGACGCACCTGCTCGTAAATGGCAAGAAGCATCAATGAAAATTTTTCGTGACTGGCATGGGCTTTAAAATGTCTCCAGGCCTTAACCTTTCCCGAAACCAGACCGAAAAGATTTTTAACCGCTCCTGAAAAAAGCATCTGGCTGTGGGCCTTAAACTTTGGAATATTAATTATTTTATCAAAATCTCTGACTGTATCAGTTATTCGTATTTTATCATTAAACAATCTGTTTGCCCTGAAAGATACAACAGGGATATTGTCTTTTTTAAGCAAAGGCAGCAACCCGCAAGCTGCAGCAACCTGATGGACACTCCCGAATGCAGGGCTGTCTCCAACCGACGGCAAACCGCCGGCCGTCTTAACTATATCCGCCACAGATTTTACAACAAAGGGATGAGTTGTAATGCCTGACCTTGCAGTATCTTTTACCAGCAGATTCGGTTTTAGCAGGATCTTTTCGCCCTTATTTACAAGTGATTCAATCCCGCCAAAATATGGCAATGCTCTTTCGATATTTTTGGTCAGATATAGTTTGTCATAGTCAGGACATTTTATTATTATTACTCTGTTCATTTTATCACTATGTATAAGATCCATCGTAATTATTCAGGAGTACTGCTAACTCAAAGAAATTTTATTCACCAGTCGCAAAGAACGCAGAGAAACTTTTAATTTTCTGTTTACCGCTGAGAGGGCGGCAAACAGAAAGCTTCAGCCTTCGGACTTCAGCCTATGCACCTGAGTAGTTACTATAATGTCTGACAAGATCTATGAAGGCAACCTCAAAATCTTGATATTTCTAACCGTTAATATTACACAATAATACAGCTTTAGAGTAATATGGAGTTAATAATGAAACTATTTGACAGCCACTGCCATCTTGATGACAGCGTATATGATAAAGATATTGATGATGTAATAAAACGCGCAAATGAAGCCGGCGTTTCTGCAATGATGATAGTTGGAACAAACAAGGATTCTTCCATTAGAGCTGTGGCGCTGGCAGAATCCCATAGTGGTTTGTATGCCTCTGTAGGTATTCATCCACACGATGCAAAAAACTGTTCAGAACAAGTTCTTTCATATCTAATCAAACTTGCCAAAAACAAAAAAGTCCGGGCATGGGGAGAAATCGGCCTTGACTTTAACCGAATGTATTCTCCAAAAAAAGATCAGGAAAAATGGTTTGTCAGGCAGCTTGAAAGCGCCGACGAATTAGACCTTCCAGTTATTTTTCATGAAAGGGACAGCAATGGCAGACTTCTTGAAATCCTCAAAGAAAAACATGGTAAGGAAAGAAAAGGGGTCATTCACTGTTTCAGCGGAAACAAATCAGAATTATATCAATACATAGAGCTTGGTTTTTACATCGGTATAACCGGAATATTAACAATAAAAGGTCGAGGCGCTGAACTCAGAAAGCTTGCTCCCCTTATTCCGGCAGAACGCATACTTATCGAGACAGATGCGCCATACCTTACACCCGCGCCTGAAAAAAATCATACTAAACGCAATGAACCGGCATTTGTTAAATCAGTCCTTCTTAAACTGGCAGAAACAAGAAAAGAAGATCCGGAATATTTTTCCGATATCATATGGAAAAACACCTGCAAATTATATAACCTAAAACCTGCACATAGGCTTGCTCGGTGCTGTAACTACGGTGTCTGACCTGTGTAGCAAGCCGAACCTGATCCAGCGACCGTCCTAACCTTTATCATGTATATCTTCTACAAATTATTAGGTGCCAATAATTAATCGTTTTGGAAAGAAATTGATTCTGCAAAAGGTTGTCTCCGACAGCCTATTACCTGTAATAAACGAAAAGCAGGTGAAATGGTTAAATGATAATTTATTTAAAGGAACTATGGCAGCAATATCTTATGAAAGAGTTAGAAGCGATTTGGTTCATGACATTTCCACATCAAACCTCACCTTTGGCGAAACAACATTTGGTGGTAAACCAGTCCCAGATATGAATTTTGAATTATTGTATCCAGCTTTGATGAACATCTTTCATAATTTGAAAGAAACTTCCTTGAAATCAAACAAATGGTATTGGGAACAATAGCACCTATCGGGATAGGGACACCCATCGCTGAGCGCCCCTCCCACACCACCGGACATGCGGATCACGTATCCGGCGATTCGGCTGGTCAAAACAGACACAAATGAACATAATGAACATCTGGTTTGCTTGGCCTTGGGGAACGCAACGCTACCAGCATTTTCCCGCCAGCGGCGGGACTGCATAATACCAGTAAGAATACGCTCTTTGACAGCCATGACCATTTACCCAAACCATTCGGTTGGGGACCGTTCGGGCCTTCGCCGGGGTGAGTCCTCCGTGGTGTTCACGGCTCGTTTGACTTTTTCCATGCGGTCGGAGCAGATTGCCCTGCCCTCAGCCATTTTCTGCCGCATGCGGCATCCCGTGGCGCATGGAAGATCTCCCGGGGTAAACACATGTCTTTCAGTACGTGGATGCCGAGTATACGGGACTTGCCTTGACTTCCGTGGTTGGAAATTGTAGGCTCACCTTTAAGACTCGTGTCGTACCGATTAGCAAATTCAACACAAGAGCTAAAAAATGGACATCCTCAACTCTTGGTCACTCAAGATCGCAAAAGAGGTTACGCCGGATAAGATTGATTTGGCTCCTATAATGACACAGGCGTTTGTCAAGGGTGGCAAAGCACGTGAAGATTTATTCTATCAGGAAAAAAGGGAGCTTGGGGTGGATTTGGCGTGCAAGTTATATATCACAGCTTTTGGAAGCACATAACGAAAAATCAGGTGGTTACAAAGCAAGACAGGCCAACCAACAACATGGTGAGTATGCAATTGTAAGGTTGGTGGTTAGCGTGATCACAAGAGCTTTGGGAGGAAACACAATGACTGATTTCGGTTCCACAACCGCAAACGTAGCTGCATGGAATCTTTCCGGGTTTAATCCGATTCCGGCTGATAGACTGGAGCGACAAGTCGAGGGGCTTGCACTGCTTGATGCAGAAGTCGTCGCGCTTGTCGAGATCAACCCATTTTCAGCGATTGAAGCTTTGAAACAAGGACTTCAGGACAAAGGCGTAAGTTACGAGTACACCATTCTTGAACAGGAAAACGACTTAAACATCGGCGTGCTGCATAAGACCGGGGTTACGGCAACAAACCCGCGATTTATAGATGGCTCCGATCTCGGTGACACCAGGAGACGGAAAGCCTTCGTCGTTGACATGAAAATCGGCAAGTTCGACTTTCTGCTCATCGTTGTGCACCTTAAATCGGGGCGGGGTGTCAAGGAACAGAAGATCCGCGACGATCAGGCAAAGGTCATTGGGCAATTCATCAAGGAACTTCGGAAAAAGAGCCGAGAAGACATCCTGTTACTCGGCGATTTCAACATGATTCCGGGTCAAGATGTCAGTAACTTCCACCATCTCGGTGGTGACGACCTGATGGATTTTCTGTCATCATGGGATCTTCAAGCACGTTTTTCACACATCCTGGAGGCTGGTAGAGCAAACCTGTTGGATGGCTTTGCAATAAGTCGGACATACAGTACCGAGTACATTCGCGGGAGCCTTCGAATATTTCCAATGCACTGGAGTATGGACATCGGTCGGGAGCGGTTTCGAGAGACTGTCTCGGACCATTTGCCGTTCGTCGCTTCGTTCAGAATTGATCGAGCTCGAGATTAAGAGCGGCTGTCGCAAAATTGAGCAAGACCAAAAAGTGGAAAAGAAAATTTTTAAAGATGATAAAAAAGTGGAATTTTAGTACAGTTGAATTTGGTTCTATAAGAAAAATTGTTCAGGTAATTTTTTTTGTCACTGTTATTTTAATTGGTTACAGGTTTTACAGTTTTACTATACAACTTGAAGCCGGGATTATTCCGGACATTGACAGACCGCCTGGAATTGAAGGCTTTCTGCCGATTAGTGCGCTTATCAGTCTGAAATATTATTTTCAAACAGGAATCATAAATGACATTCATCCTTCTGGACTTTTAATTTTTCTGTTTATCTCTGCTTTTTCCATCCTGATAAAAAAAAGTTTCTGCAGTTATGTGTGTCCGATCGGTTTTTTATCCGAAATGCTGACCAGAATTCATCTGAAGATTTTCAAGAAGGGACTTCGGGTAAACAGGTTTATTGATTATCCACTTCGCCTTATCAAATACTGCCTGCTTATTTTCTTTGTTTATACAATTTTTTTTAAAATGAACGGGTTTGTGATCAAGCAGTTTCTCTACAGTTCATATAATATTATTGCTGACATTAAAATGCTCATGTTTTTTACTGATATTTCCATGACGGCAGCGATCATTATCATCTCACTTATTATTCTTTCTGTTTTCATTAGAAATTTCTGGTGCAGATATTTATGTCCCTATGGTGCTTTCCTTGGACTTTTGAGCTTCTTTAGTCCTTTTAAAATAAGACGTGATGAGGAAGCCTGCGTATCATGCGAAAAATGCGACGAGGTCTGTCCATCGTCCATCAATGTCAGTAAAAGCAGGAATATCATATCCGATGAATGTTTTGCCTGTGGAAAATGTATTGATGCCTGTCCTTCAAAGGGAACGCTTTCTCTTTCTTTGCCAGGCAAGAAATTCAGATTAAAACCTGTTATTGTCTCAATTGTTGCCGTTTTTATATTTTTAGGCGGATCTTTTCTGGCCCGGCATACCGGAAACTGGCAAAATAATATCTCCAAAAAGGACTATCTGAATTATATGGTTGAAAACGGTCTTATTAATATTCATAAGATTCAGGATTTGGATAAGTTTATTGAACACCTGGACAAACGTAGAAAAAGAATGTTTATGAAGCAGATGATGGAGAAATAAGACGTGGCCGGCATGACTTTCCCGCTCGAACCGATTATCTGTGCAAGGGGCAAACTGAAGAAACCCATTGCACAGCCAATATCTAAAACCTTCATCCCGTTCTCCACGTATGGAGCGAGAATTTGGTGTCAAAGCTTGAATTGTGAATTAATGCTTAACAATTAAGCCGCTATTTTTTAGCAAAATCAGTAAGGGCAAAGCATGGGGAATTGAACCGCAAAAGCGAGCGCATTCCCCGAAGTTTGTCTAAGCAAAAACTAAGATCCAGCTTATGCGGAGCTGTAGGGAGCTTCAATAAAGATAAAAAAGTAAAAAGCCGATTTGAAAAAATTAATTCACAATTCAAGCTTAATGACACCAATTATTCATTTTACATTTGAGGCAAAATTTTTTGCTTTTTAATGGATTTGTGATATATATATAATTAGAACTAATTGACGCTGGATTGGCCTTTGGTAAGTTATAAAAAGTTCAGGGCTAACATTGCCTGAAAGTCGCTTTTTATTGACTGAGATTCTTTTGCGATTTTATCTATCAACAATTGGCGGAGGACCACGGGCGTGAGCCCGTGGGAATTTACTTTTGATCATCTCAAATAATGGAGGATTCGATATGCCAATATTCATGTTGTTTGGAAAATATTCCACAAAGGCATTAAAGGGAATCAGTTCCGAAAGAACGGATA
>JAFDFV010000341.1 GCA_019309665.1 Deltaproteobacteria bacterium
AGTAGGGGCGCTGGTGGAGAAAAAAATGCCTAAACCAATTAACCGTTAACCGTAAACTGTTAACCGTGAACGAATACCTATATTTCAACACACTAATATGATTTAAATACACCGATTGAGCATTACAAATGCTGAGTATTGTGCATTCTACACCAGGCAGGAGGATTTGGATTTGGAAAAAATGTCATCTTTAAATAACTTTCCCAAAAAATGTCAGGAGTGCGCAAAATCATCCAGGTCGATGATTCATAGCAAGTGTAGCTTCTGCCAGAACTTGGAATTTCAAGAAAATGTACTCTGTCATCTAAACAGGTGCATACAAAATCCAGCGGTTTTTGAGTGTTATGCTTTCCAGCCCGCACTCAAATTGGTCGGATCGTCTGACCGGGAAATTCCGTCTTTGCCCAATGGTGTTGTCAAAGACAACTCTCCACAAAACGGTTTCCATGAGCTGCTTGATTCCGATAAAATTAAGTATCAGCGAGCGTTGGCCTTGCAAAGACTGGGCCGTGATCCGGATAGTGTATTTGTCGATTTCAAATACCATTTTGCATGGAATGTGATCTACAGAAAGCCGGTTTTTGCTCTGCCCGCAAATATTTTTGATTTCGTTAGTGACACTTTTTCGAAATGTAGTGAGATTGTCTGTGGTTTTGTTGATCTGCTCTGGCTGGCTCCGGACCACCTTCATTTATATGTGGAATCAGATGGAAGCAACTCAGTGGAGACGATAGCCCAGGAAATGAAACGGGTGTCGGCTGCAGCTATTCTTGCAGAGTTCAGCGACTTAAAGGCGAGTTTAGATGCACAAAAGGACCTGTGGGACAAAGCTTACTTTGTAGAAAGCATAGGCTAAATCAAGCATCCACTAATGATATCTGATCGTAATGAAATCAAGGATGCAAGCCAACCTTCTCCCATACTCCCAATCATATAACTGCTTATCAACAGCCTGAAATTCGTAATATTGATATTCACTCATGTCGCCTTAATTTGCAATTTTCAGTTTTATCTTGATTTTTGCATTTTTTATGCAATAATGGGCGCTAAATTAATTTAAACCTAAGTTGAGCGATTTTTTTCGAAGATATGTGCTGAGATCTTGATGCATAAGGATTTGCAAAAACCGCAGGCATACCCGCGGATATGTCGAGGATTTTTGCGAAGCCTTTATGCGCAAGAGATCTGCGCAGATTGAGTAAAAAATCGCTCAATTTAGGTTAAAAGGGGGGTTTATCATGCTTATTGAATTTAGCGCCACCAATTATCGATCTTTCCTGACAACCCAGTCGCTGGCACTGGCGGCAAACACCGCTACCGAATTGCAGGAAGAAAACAGCTTTGTCTCACCTGTATCAAATCTGCCGCGTCTTCTTCGCTCTTCCGTTGTTTACGGCCCAAACGCCGCCGGCAAAAGCAATCTGATTCAGGCCATCGCTTTCATGAAGAGATTTGTTTTGTCATCAGCCAAAGAAAGCCAGGAAGGCGAGAAAATTGACGCAGCACCATTTCTGTTTAATCGGCAAAGCAGCCTGAATTCTTCCGAGTTTGAAGTCCTGTTCATCCAGGACGGTATTCGTTACCAGTATGGTTTTGCTGTAAATTCTAAAAAAGTAACAGGGGAATGGTTGTTTGCCTATCCTGAAGGCAGGTCACAAAAGTGGTTTGAACGTAACTACGATCCCGAGACCCAAAAGGATATCTGGTATTTTGGTCCTAAATTCACTGGCCGCCGCAAGGTTTGGCAGGAGGCCACCCGCAGCAACGCGCTTTTTCTTTCAACCGCTATTCAACTGAACAATGAACAGCTTAAGCCCCTATTCAACTGGTTTGATCATAAGCTGCATGTTATCGATCAGGGAGGAAACCTCCATCCAGGGTTCAGCACCAGCGAATGTGAGAAGGAAGAGAAGAAAAAGAAAATTCTCAAGTTTATGAATGCGGCGGATTTGTCGATTACAGATATCTTTTTGGAGAAAAAAGAATTTTCCACGAAGGACTTGCCCGCCGAAATGCCGCAAAACATTAAAGAAGAAATCAGCAAAGAGCTCGATGGCAAGAAACTGACCAGCCTATTTTTTATGCATCCATCTTCTGATAAAGGTGAAGATGTGGCTCTTGAATTCGAGGAAGAGTCCGCCGGTACCCGCAAGCTTTTTACGCTGGCAGGCCTATGGCTGGATGTACTGGACAATGGGCTTGTTCTCTTTGTAGATGAACTGGATACAAGCCTGCATCCTCACTTGGTCCGATTCCTTTTGAATCTGTTCCATAACCCCGAAACAAATCGGCACAATGCCCAGTTGGTTTTTACTACCCATGATACCACAGTTCTGGATCAAACTCTCATGCGGCGGGATCAGGTATGGTTTATTGAAAAGGATGCTGAAAATGCCACCCGCCTCTATCCGCTATCAGATTATAAACCACGCAAGGGAGAGGCCCTGCAAAAAGGCTATTTATATGGCAGGTATGGCGCTTTACCGTTTCCAGGCGAATTGAGGTTTTGATGGGTACCGATAACCTGTTTCACAAGAGGAAAGAGCGTAAGGCCGAGTTATTGCGTCGCCGGCGGGCAACGAAGGCCCCATATGACGTGATACTCATCGTCTGCGAAGGAGCAAAAACCGAACCAAATTATTTTACTGAATTAAAAAAAGCCTTCTGGTTGAGCAACGCCAATGTGAGGATTTGTGGCCGTGGATCAGACCCTCTCAGCGTTGTGGATTTTGCCATTGAAACTTTTCGGCGAGAACCGGAATTTGATCGCGTCTATTGTGTCTTTGACCGCGACAGGCATACAACATACTCCGCTGCCCTGGATAAGGTAAAGCGAACCCGACTTGGCAAAAGAAGTAAAATATTCGCCATTCCTTCAGTTCCCTGTTTCGAGTTTTGGCTGTTACTGCATTTTACATACACCACCAAACCATTTGATGCTTCTGCCGGTGATTCTATCTGTGCCAAGATTATCGAAGAATTGAAGAAATAAAAAGGGAGATCAGGATATTTTTAACAAAATGCAGGATAAGCTGGATAACGCCATTACAAATGCCCGCCGTGTCGAACAATTCCATCAAACTTCCGGAACCGACAATCCTTCCACCTGTGTGCATTCTTTGGTGGAATATTTGCGGGATTTGAAGAAGGAATAAAAGAAACGAAAGGTAAAAAAAAATCACAAAAGAAAATAAGTAGTTACTTCTTGACGATATAAACTTATAAACTGAGGAATGTTCCATAGATTCTCCCAAGCAATTTTCTAACCGGAAATTACTGATATTTGGTATCAAAAGGTACAGTTCATTATAAAATCAGAGAAAGATAAACTGCACTTTTTAGCAAGATCATTTCTTTTCACATCTATTGAACTTTTAAAGAGAATAGGACATGACCGCAAAAATACAAAATACTGGGCTCAGGCTTGGAGCATATATAATGATATTGTAAATTTATCCTATGGGAATGTTATGAGCAGAGGTATAGAGAATAGATCTAAAACATTATTAGCGCAAATGATTGCAGAATTTGAGTTAAAATCTAATACAAAAATTTTCAATTATATCGCATTAGGATTAACGAGCGATACGGCAGAAAGCGACCTTTTTCAAAAAGCTTATACTAAAAGCAGTATTACAATCCAACACAAAAAAAACACCAAATAGACTTTTGAACGGGAGGCTACGATGGTGATATATTGACATTTAAGCGGGCGAAAACAGGGACATGTTACAATTTCATATTTTTTTCAGTTTGTCTTGGACTTATGTTCCTGCCGTGCAGAATCAAATGAAAAGCGGGTTTATGAAAACGATAAACGTTTTATAGAAATTTTAGGCAATATTGGTGGGCGCTTTTGATTATTAAAGGTAAACTGGGAGCAGTATATGGCTGACAAGATACGCTGGGGTCCGGACAACCCGCATCCATTTTCGCAGATGAAGACGGAACTGATCTGGGAAGGGAAGTATGACGAGTATGGCAAGAGGTGGGCGGTGGATATTGCGGGATGCGCAATGCCGCTTCAGAGGATTGAGACTGTGGATGAGCCTGCCTTCCGTGCACATGTACAGGATAAATTGTTTGATCCTGTCAAGGCGCACCGGGACGATTTCCGCAACCTGCTTATCTGGGGCGACAATAAGCTGGTGATGGCAAGTCTGTTAAGGGAGTTCAAGGTAAAGATCAGTCCGCTTAGTGAATATCGGAGTCAGAGCTTGAAATTGTGAATTAATGCTCGACAATTAAACTACTATTTTTTAGCAAGATCAGTATGAGCATTGAGAGCCTTAAAATTATGGAGGTGGGATAATGATTACATCTCATATCA
>JAFDFV010000342.1 GCA_019309665.1 Deltaproteobacteria bacterium
TCTGTTGGGTTACGGCGTTTGCCAAACATAGTAAACAAAAAGGGAATTGAGGGAAACGGACGAAAAAAACTATGACCTTAGTATACGACCATGAAAGCCCTTCGGAGAAGTTGCGGAAAAAGAAAAAGCATCTTGTTTCGGATTTCATTAGCGGAAAAGAACGAAGTTTTATGAAACGCCATAGCCGAATTTTAAACGATTATTTTATGGAAAAATTCAAAAGCAGCATGGTTGATCCTGAAATAATTGACAAAAATTCTTATGCCATAATCGCTTTGGGTGGCTATGGAAGGGAAGAACAGTGCATTCACTCGGATGTAGATCTTCTTTTTCTTTTTGAAAAAAATGTTCCGGATGAAGCCGATGATATTATACAGGAAATAGTGTATCCGTTGTGGGATATAGGTTTAGAGGTGGGGCATTCAACCAGGTCGCTAAAAGAATGTGTAAGCCTTTCAGGGGAAGATTTTGTTATTTTGAATTCAGTTCTGGATGCGCGTTTTATATGTGGGATGTCTACTTTGTATTCAGAGCTGATGAGACAAATTCGGGAAAAGGTAATAAGGGACAAATCCGACAAAATTATAAAATGGCTTGTTCAAAGCGGTATTAAGCGCCATAGTCGTTTTGGAGACTCTGCATATTTGCTTGAACCAAATATTAAGGAAGGGCAGGGGGGATTGAGAGATTACCACACAATGCTGTGGATTGCCCGCATTAAATATAACATTAAACAGCCAAGAGATCTTGAGTATTATGGTCTTCTTTCTCATAGCGAGTTTCAGATTTTAAAAGAGGCGCTTTCGTTTATATGGAATGTAAGAAACCGATTGCATTATTTAGCCGGCAGAAAATGTGATCAACTGTATTTCGAGTACCAGACAGAACTGGCCAATGCCCTGAATCTCGGAAAACAAAACGGGCTGCAGCCGGTAGAAAGATTTCTATCAAAATTGCACAGCCGGATGGAGGTTGTGAAGCAACAATACTTGATGTTTATTGGTGAACAAGCGTACACAGAAAAGTCAAAGCCGGCAAAAAAACTCAATACACAAACTCAAATAAATGGTCTTGCCCAAATAAATAATATTGAGGTTAAGAGGGGTATGCTTAATTTTGTTTCTTCCGAGGCCATACTGGAGTTTCCGGATTTGCTGATAAAAGTATTTGAAGAAAGCGCTCGCCTGCAAGTTCCATTAAGTTCTGAAGCAAAACGGCAGTTAAAAGAATTTGTATATTTGATTGATGATGATTTCAGAAACTCTTCATTTGCTTTAAAATCTTTTGAAAGGATTTTATTTGCTCCGCCCACAACAATTGATGTTTTGAATGATATGTTAAGTACAGGATTTTTAGTGCGGTTTATACCTGAATTTAAAAGTATTGTTAATCGAATTCAGTTTGACGAATACCATCTATATCCTGTTGCCAGGCATTCATTGCTTACAGTGCAGACAATAAAAAAATTCGGCACATCTGAAGATAAAACAGAAGACCAATTATGTGGAAATCTGTATAAAGAGCTTTTCAATAAGAGATTACTGCTTTGGGCAGCTCTTTTCCATGATATTGGGAAAGGAGAACCGGCTGGGGGGCATTCACAGAGAGGAGCAAAAATCGTTAATGATATTCTTAAAAAAAGAGGTTTCAAAAAAAGCGATATAGAAACCATAACATTTTTAATAAATGAACACTTACTTCTTATCAAGACTGCGTCGAGAAGAGATCTAAATGATGAGGGGACAGCTATTACCTGTGCCGGAAAGATAAAGGACATAGAACGTTTGATAATGCTTTATCTTCTGACTGTCTCAGATTCAATTTCTACCGGTCCAAAGGCCTGGAATGAATGGACAGCAGCACTTTTAAGAAACCTTTTTCTTACAGTGCTGAGCATATTGAAAAAAGGTGAGCTGGCAACAGGAGAAGCCGTCGAGGCAGTTAATAAGAAAAAAGAGGAATTTTTATTATCTGCATCTTCGCTGCAGGAAAAACAGAAATTAGAGCTGCTTTTCGAGGTAATGTCGCCGAGATATCTTCTGTACACTTCGGCAAAAGATATATTGGAACATATCAGGCTTTACAAAAAACTTAGGGATACCGATTTTGTCTGGAAAGTAACCCGGACTTCAGATTCCAACACAAGGGTTGTAACGATTTGTGCAATAGATCGTCCCGGGCTCTTTTCAAAGATATCAGGAGTATTTACATTAAACAGCATTGATATTCTGGATACTCAGGCATATACTTGGCGAAATAACATAGCCCTTGATATTTTTAAAGTTAAGCCGCCCCTTGATCAGATTTTTGAAACCGAGCGATGGGATAAAGCAGAAGCAAACCTTAAATCCGCTCTTGCGGGTGAGTTGAATCTCACTGAAGCTCTAAAGGAAAAGATGTCGGCCTATCAATCCCTTAGACCACGCGCATCAAAAAGGCCCAACCGGATTGTTGTTGATAATGAAAGCTCCGGTTTTTTTACAATTATTGAAGTTTTTGCATATGACTTTCCGGGGCTGCTTTTCAGCATTACCGACGCTCTTTTCAGGTGCGGGCTGGATGTATGGGTCTCAAAAATTTCTACTAAAGTTGATCAGGTTGTAGATGTTTTTTACGTCAGAGATTTTGATGGCCAAAAGGTTGATGTGCCGGACCGGGTGCTTGCAATAAAAAAGGCGTTATCAGATGTTCTGCCGGGAACAGGGATATAACGGTTTACGGTTTACGGTTGTCGGTTCACGGTTTCTTTAATGAATTATGCGACGGCTGAAGCATGTTAATCTGTGCGTTTAGCCATTAGCATTGAAAAGGAGTGGGAATGAGAGATTTTAGAAAACTTAATCAACAGATCAATGAGGTAAAGAGGATGTTAAATAGTTTTATCCAAAAGCTAACTGCTAATGGCTAAAAGCTAACCGCACAGGTTGAAGCATTTTAACCGTGAACAGTCAACCGTGAACCGTAAACCGTTACTAAGGAGGAATCA
>JAFDFV010000343.1 GCA_019309665.1 Deltaproteobacteria bacterium
CGCTTCAGCATCTGAGATAAACCTTTACAAGATAAAGGAATTTAGAGATAAGATTCCTTGCTTAAAGGATAACTGCTAACGGCTAACCGCTAATGGCTAACCGCACAGGTTGAAAGTTTTCCGCATGAATCATTGTATAATAATTCGTTTGAGAAACTTTTAACCAGCCGACCTTTGTATTGACAATGTATTTATTGTGCGATACGTTGTGCTCTAAATATAGAGTCAGCTTTTTTAATATTTTATAAGGCAAGAGTTTGAATTATGGCTAAAAACACAAATATAAATGTTAGAACAACCGAGGATATTAAAAAGAATGCAGGGATCATTCTAAATGGTCTCGGATTAAATATCTCTTCGGCTGTTAATCTTTTTTTGAAACAGGTTATCAATTACAGGGGTATCCCGTTTGATTTGCGCCTGCCTAACAAGGAAACGTTACAGGCTATGGATGACATCGAAAATAGACGTGATCTTGAGTCAGCAGATACCGTTGAAAAAATGTTCAAGAAGATTGATGTATGAGTTCCAGAAAACTGATATAGACAAAAAGATTTTCTAAGGATGTCAAGCGAGCGAAAAGGCGAAACCAGAATTTAGAATCGCTTCAAAAAGTTGTTAAAATACTGCAATCAGGCGTCACCCTACCTCAGGAATGCAAACTTCATCCCTTGAAAGGCAAATACTCAGGTTATAAGGAATGTCATATTGAACCTGATTGGTTGCTAATCTGGAAGGCAGACAGTAAAAACGTTTATCTAACACGAACCGGCACACATTCAGACCTTTTTGGATAATATGTCCACTATTTTTAGATACTTGCACATGCGATCAGACAACCATTAATAAAGGGAAAGCATTAAGAATCCAATTTAAAAAGCTTCTATAACATTGATATCAAAGTCATGGCTTTTTTAAGAATGGACAATCCAGAGAAAACAAACAAATGATTACCGACACAACCTTTTTTACAAATGAACCAGGATATGCGTTGCTTGATAGATTCAAAAAGACATCGAAGCATGTCAAACGTTTTGATGCTTTAGTGGGGTATTTCCGCTTTTTGTCGTGAATCCTGGTGCTTTTGCAGATGATTTCTCTTTAGACTTTATGTTGGTGCTCGTTCGTGATAAAAATCTAACTTAAATCCTCATTGAGGAGCGCTCTAAGAGGGTAGAGCTTTTTTGTTCTTTCTTTTCAAGATCAAAGATTTTGACCCATTCCGAGATATGGTATCTTGCCATTATTTAGGATGTGATCCTACCAGGATTTCCAGAGGTAAGTTTATGACCCAAAACAATAACGGCGCTAATCTTGGCTTTGAAAACAAACTGTGGGAGATGGCTGACAAAATGCGCGGCCATATGGACGCCGGGGAATATAAGCATGTCGTTCTCGGCCGCTTTGCCGCCGCCGAAGGTAAGGGCGGCATCGACGCCGACCTCGGCCGGCATCATGCCGACAGCTTCCACAACGACCTGCACAAGGATTTAAAGGCTGATTTCATCCTCGCCAATCCGCCATTCAATATGTCTGACTGGGGCGGTCAGCGTCTCAAGGAAGACGTGCGCTGGAAGTATGGCGTGCCGCCGGTCAACAACGCCAACTACGCCTGGATTTCACACTTCATCCATTACCTCGCTCCAACAGGCATCGTTGGTTTCGTCATGGCCAACGGGTCCATGGCCACCAACACTTCAAGTGAGGGTGAAATCCGAAAGAAAATCATCGAATCCGACTTGGTGGACTGCATGATTGCTTTGCCCGGACAGCTCTTTTACACCACGCCGATTCCAGTCTGCCTCTGGTTCGTTACGCGCTCGAAAAAGGCTGGCAAAAGAAAAGGCCTTCGCGACCGCAAAGGCGATATGCTCTTTATCGATGCACGCAAGATGGGTACACTTGTAGATCGTGTACACCGCGAGCTCACCAACGACGACCTTGATCTGATTTCAGACACCTACCACGAATGGCGTAACACTGGCGGCAAATATGAAGACAAGGCCGATCAACTGGAAGCTGTGATCCGAAAGAATCTGGAGGTCTTGGGCTATGGGAAGTGAACTGACTCGGTATAGCGATCTGCTAACTGATATCAAAACGCGCATACGTCAGGCCCAGACCAAAGCCGTGATGTCGGCCAGTGCGGAAATGATTATGATGTACTGGGATATCGGTAAAATGGTTGAAGAGCGGCAGCATCTCGAAGGCTGGGGAGCGGCAGTTATTCCGCGGTTGTCCCGAGATATCTGCAATGACTTGCCTGCGATAAAGGGTTTTTCGGAGCGAAATCTCAAACGCATGATTCGTTTTTATCGTGAGTACCCAGGTCTTGTCGAAAAAGTGCCACAAGCTGTGGCACAATTGCCGGAGCAGGCAGCAAATGAAAAAGGGCCACTGGTCGTGGCACTTTTAACTGATCTGTCAGTTTTGGAAAAACTGCAACAGCTTGTTGCAAAAATACCCTGGGGACAAAATTTTCTCTTAATTGAAAAGGTCAAAGACCTGTCAACTCGCCTTTGGTATATGCAAAAAACTATCGAAAACGGATGAAATGGGGTCAAGTCTACTATTGACCCATGGAAGATAAAATGTTATATGTTACAGCATGTCACGTCCACTTAGAATAGAATATCCCGGAGCATGGTATCATGTAATGAACCGTGGGAGACGGTCCGAATCCATTTTTTCAGATAAACATGATTATTTAATGTTTATTGATCTGCTGATTGAAATATCTGAAATGTGGAATGTAAATGTAGCAGCATACTGTTTAATGACAAATCATTATCATATTCTGCTGCAAACACCAGATGGAAATATTTCAAGATGCATGAGGCATCTGAACAGCGTATATACCCAGAGATATAACAGAAGACATGGATTTGATGGTCAGCTTTTCAGGGGAAGGTACAAGTCGATTCTTGTCTGTAATGACAGCCATCTTCTGCAACTGGTGAGATATATACATAAGAACCCGGTAAAA